>JBLHKE010000721.1:0-4112 GCA_047619485.1 Verrucomicrobiales bacterium
GCGCCGGCTGCCCAGGCGATGGCAGGTGTTGAGGCGGTGAGAATTTTGGCGTCTGCTGACGGTGATCAACTGAGGGCACGTCTGTGGGAAAATATTCGAGCTTTCTCCGAGGAAGCAGAGAGTGCGATCGTGCCGTGGATCGTGGGTGATGAGGGGGCCGCCATGGAGTTGTCGCGGCAGATGCGTGAGCGTGGCTACCTGATTCCTGCGATCCGTTTCCCGACGGTGGCGAAAGGGGCTGCGAGACTACGGGTGACCCTGTCGGCGGCGCACGAGATCGAGGACGTCGTAGAATTACGTAAGGTTCTCACTCAATGATCAAACCCTAGCCGAACCTGCCGGGGGCTAGCTTGGAGATGTCGATGCTTGGCGTTTCTCCCGTGACTAGCTGGGCGACGAGTCGGCCGGTGACCGGAGCGAGACTCAGGCCCATCATCGAGTGGCCGGTGGCAATGATTAGGCCTTCGTGATTCGGCACCTCGCCAATGTAGGGGAGGCCGTCAGGGGAACACGGTCGCAGGCCGACCCACGGTTTAAGCCCTTGGAAATCTGCCGGGTCATACTGTGGGTAGAACCGGCAAAAACTCTCGATGATCCCAGCGAGGCGCGACTTGGCGATGCTTGTATCGCTGCCGCAGATCTCCATGGTGCCGGCGACCCGCAACTGGTCACCCATCGGCGTGACGGCGACCCGTCCCTCCTTGAGGAGCGAACAGATCTGTGGGTTGTGCGCGGGGTCTGGTAGTGTTAGTGAATAGCCTTTGCCGCCCTGCATTGGTAGATCCAGGGAAGCTTGGCGTGCTAGGGTCGAGGTCTCGATGCCGCCTGCTAGGATGGTGGTTGCGGCTTCGAATTTCTCACCGTCCGCAGTGGCGATGCCGCGAACCCTCCCGCTATCTTGGAGCAGCGTGCTCGCCTCGGCTTGAATAAATTCGCCACCGTTCGCAGAGATGGAACTCTTCAGCGCAGAGATGAAATCGTCAGGTGCCAAGTGGCAGTCCTGAGGGAACCAGACCCCGCCGATGGCGTTGATTTCCGTGTCTGGTTCTAGCTCGTGCAGGCGCTTCCGATCGAATACTTCGGCCTCGAGGCCGAGCCGGTGAGCGGCTTCTGCGACTTCTACCTCGTCATCGAGCCCGTGCTGCGTCTGGCAGAGCATGAGCAGGCCACGCTGAACCAATGGGAAGTTGCCCTGCTCGGATAGTTCGACGTGTAGGCGCCGGCTCTCGAGGCTAAGGTCTCGCAGCAGGGTCTCGCTATTGTGGACGTGGCGATTGGTCGAGTGGCGCCAGAATAGCCAGATCCAGCGGGCGAGGGCAAAATCTAACCGCGGCTTCAGCGAGAACGGGCTCTTTGGATTGAGCATCCACTTCAAGCCCTGGGTGATGACTCCTGGTGCTGCCAGCGGGATGAAGTGGCTCGGCACGATCATGCCGGCGTTGCCTTCAGAACAGCTGCGTTCGAGTGATGGGGCGCGCTCGATGACTCGCACGGCGTGGCCGTCGCGCGCGAGGTAGTGGGCGATGGATAGACCGATGACGCCGCCACCGACGACGATCACTTCTCGTTGCTGACTCATCGGGTTTTGACTCCTTACTCTGAGGTTCCCTTGCCGTCCCAAGCTGACCACCATTGACGGAAGAGATTCCACTGGTTGTGGAGGAACTGTCGCTGGCTAGCGCTGAGCTGATCGTCGCTGTAGATCTGGTGCTGGTAGGCGTCGTTGCCCTCGAGCACCATCAGTTCTTTGTAGTAGAGCACGAGGTCGGTGCCCTCGTCGAAGGTCGAGAGGACCGTCAGTGACTCGGTGAGTTCGAGTGCCCACTTGCGATCCTGCTGGTTGCCGCTGGCAGCCGATTCACACAGTTCGATGAAGCGCAGGATTTCACGGGGAAGCGCACAGCCGACCCCGGTGATGGCGCCCGTCGCGCCGCAATTGACGAAGCCGTGGTAGACTTGGGTGTCGACGCCGGCCATCAGGATGACGGATGCATCCGCGCTGGTGATGTGCTCGGCAGCGTAGCTGAGAGCCTTGGCTCCACCGAATTCCTTGAATCCGACTAGCGATGGGAACTTGGAACGTAGCTCGAAGAACAGGTCGGCGCGTGTCTCGAACCCGTAGTGCGGGCTATTGTAGATGACGGCGGGGAGGTCGCCGCCGGCCGTGAGCACTGTGGCGAAGTGGTTGCGCTGGGCTGCCGGGGAGGTGCCGCGCGAGAGCACCCGCGGAATGAGCATTAGCCCCTGGGCACCCACCTCGCGTGCATGCGCAGCGTGCTCGGCGGCGATCTTGGTATTCTGAGCGCCGGTGCCGACGACGGTGGGGATACCGGCTTCGACGAGGCGGCGGACACCCTCCTGGCGCTCGGCATCGGTCAGCAGCGGCCAGTCGCCCATCGATCCGCAGTAGACGACTCCGCGCATACCGGTGGCGACGAGTTCGGTGGCGGTGGTCACGAGGGCGTCGTAATTGACGTTTCCGCCCTGATCGCACGGCGTCATCAGCGCCGGGATACAGCCCTGGAAAATGGAAGATTGGTTGGTCGTGTCGGAATTCATCGGGGGAACTTGGCTGATGTTGGTGCGTTTGTCTTGCCTAGATTTTTGGTAATTGCATCTTGCTGGGAGCCGGGAAGAATTCTGGGAGGGGGGAGGCGAGACGCCCGGGCTACGGCTTGATTATTGAAGGAGTCGAAGCTCTGGTAAGTGTCTCGTCATGCCCCGATTTGCCCGACTTCTGTCCCGTCCCTGGTTTTGGTTTGTTGCCTACGCCTGTTGGTTCGTGGTGCTGTATTTCCTCAGCGAGCAGCCTGCCTCTGGACTGAGGGTAGATACCTTCACGGTCGCGGACAAAGTGGTGCATGCGGTCTACTTTGGTTGTGGCGCCACCGGGCTCGGACTGGGGCTGCTGCTCTGGCGGAGAACGATGCCGCGGCTCGTGCTCCTGCTTGTGCTGATGGGGATTTCGCTGGCGGTGGGGCTGTTCGACGAGCGGCACCAGTCGACCACCCCGGGGCGCGACGGGAATAGCGCTGGCGATGTGGTCGCGGATGTGGTCGGTGGTATTGTTGGATTTTTTCTCTGCCAGTCGTTATTGGGGTTTGCGGAAAAGCGGCCACCGGTGGCAGAGTTGCCGGAATGAAGAATCCAGATGCCAAGGCTCGCGTGGCCGAACTGAGCGCCGAGCTCGAGAAGCATAACCAGCTGTACTATCTGGATGCGCAACCTGAGGTTTCGGATGCGGATTACGATTCGCTGATGAACGAACTCAAGGCCTTGGAGAGAGAGTTTCCAGAGTTCTTGAAGACGGATTCGCCAACCCAGCGAGTCGGTGGTGCGGCGCTCGATGGCTTCGAACAGCGCAAGCACCTAGTGCCGATGCTATCGATCGAAGATGTGCATGAGCTCAAGCCTGAAGAGCTGGAGGCAACTCCAGGAGCAGTGGCCGAACAGAACCTGATCACCTGGCTCGATCGATTTGGGCGTAGGCTCGGGCGGACCGATGTCAGGCTCACGGTGGAACCGAAGATCGACGGGGTCGCGGTTTCGATCGTCTACAAGAATGGTGTCTTGGACTACGCCTTGACCCGCGGCGATGGTACGAGCGGCGACGACATCACGCAAAATATCCGTACGATCCGTTCCATCCCGCTGCGCCTGCCGGAGGGGGCTCCGGCTGTTTTCGAGGTGCGCGGTGAGGTGTTCATGGAGAACGAGGCCTTTGCGAAACTCAATGAGGAACGCGACGAGGCGGGCGAGGCGGCATTTATCAACCCGCGAAATGCGACTGCGGGGACGGTGAAACAACTCGATCCAAAGCTGGTCGAGGCCCGCCCGTTGGATTGTATCTTTCACTCGTATGGCAAGGTGGATGGCGCGCCCTACTCGACCATCAGCGGCTTTCAGCAAACGCTCGAGGCATTCGGCCTGAAGCGCTCGAAGTGGTTTCGCACGCCATCGAATTTCGACGAGTTGTTGGAGTCGGTCCGTGAGTTGAACGTTGACCGTCACGGGTTTGCCTATGCGACCGATGGCGCTGTGATCAAGGTTGATGAACTGGCGCTGCACGCTGAGTTAGGGGCGACCTCAAAGCATCCGAAGTGGGCTTGTGC
>JBLHKE010000722.1:0-4094 GCA_047619485.1 Verrucomicrobiales bacterium
GGCATGAGCATCGACCCCGGTGCCTACCTGTTAGTCGTGGCTGACGTGGCCGCGTTCGAGGCGGCATACGGTGCAGGCCTACCGATCGCTGGACAATGGCAAGCCGGCGACAAGCTGAGCAACAGCGGCGAGATCCTCAAACTCTCCCTCGGTCTTGGCACCGCCATCCACGAATTCGACTACGATGACCTCGCCCCGTGGCCAGTTGCGGCGGATGGTGATGGGTATTCACTGACGCTGGCTTGCGCGGAGAGCGGCGTTGATCATTCAATGGCGGGTAATTGGCGTTCGAGCGTCTCTCTCGGAGGTTCGCCAGGGAGCGGTGACGGGGTGTCGCTCGCGGATTGGCTCACGATTCACGGCCTGACAGCGGGTCAAGAACTCAGCGACGACGACGGTGATGGCAACCCCGCGCTAATCGAATACGCTGCCGGAACCGACCCGAACTCCGCAGACAACGGGCGCGCGCTCGTAGCCGAATACGTTGGCGGGCAACTGCGGCTGGCTTTTGATCGCTCCCGTGCTGCCGACGGTGTGACGGTGACCGCTGAGGAGTCGAACGATCTAAGCGTGTGGACTCCCGCGCCGCTGCTCTCCGTGACCAGCAGTGCTGGTGGAACCGACACGATCATCTTCGCTCCCGCGACGACTCCCTCGGCTGTTCGAAAATTTATCCGGGTCGTGGTCGAGCAGAAATAGTGGAGGCTTGCGCTGCATCCCAATGATGGACAAGCGATATCGACCGCGACTATTCCAGGCGCTTAAGATGCACTTGGTCGTCACCACGCTGGCAGTGATGTCGATTCTTGTGGTGATTCTTCGCGGGATGTTCACCGAAGTCATCGACGAGCCGCTCCTCACGATGGTCGGATTCTCGGTCGTAGGCCTGCTCGTTGGAGCAATGGTCTTCAGCTTCGACATCTTCAAATTTAGAAGGCGTTCGGCGCGTGAGATCGGACTCACCGCAGATGTTCTCCAAGTCGAACTGTCGGATGGACGGAGAGTCGAGGCCAAGTGGGGGAGCATTCGATCAGCTGCCTCCAACGAATTTATCTGGACGGTCGTCACCAGCCAGGAGGAGATCGCGTTCTCAGTCGCCGGCCTGACGTATCGGGAGCAATCCGAGTTGGGAATGGGAATCGCCGACATGGTCGCACAACATCGGCAAGAATAGGGCGGTCGCTGGGTGCGCGACGCCACCGCCTGCCTAACTCCAATACCAACTTCTACTTTTACTTTAACTCCCCGATTCCCAAGCCTCTGCTCCCACACCTCCTCATCCCGAGCGGTAAACGGGCAGACAAAGGTGTCCGCCCTACGAGTGCTCGCTCACGAAAAACTGGCGTGCAAACACCATCTACTTACGCTAGAAAAGAGGGATGAATCGCATATCCATTCTGCTCTCGGCCGCCCTCACGATCGCACTGTCCAATGTGGCGTTTTCCGAATCTCTCTCGGGATCCAAGCCAAACATCATCGTTATGATGACGGACGACCAGGGCTACGCGCCGGTTGGTCGCCACGGTCATCCGTGGATCAAGACGCCGAACCTCGACCGCATGCACGACGCTAGCTTGCGCTTTGATCGCTTCCTCGTCAGCCCTACCTGCTCGCCGACTCGCGCGGCGATGATGAGTGGTCGCCACCCGATGAAGAACGGGATAACCCACACGATCCTCGAGCGCGAGCGGATGGCACTGAGCACGATCACGTTGCCGCAGGTTTTGAAGAAAGCTGGTTACACCACCGGCATATTTGGCAAGTGGCACCTCGGTGACGAGGAGCAATACCAACCACACAAGCGCGGTTTCGACGAGGCGTTTATCCACGGTGCGGGAGGCATCGGCCAGGCCTACAACTGCTCCTGCGCGGACGCTCCCGGCAACAAATACTTCGACCCGACGATCCGCCACAACGGTTCGTTCGTGAAGACGAAAGGGTATTGCACGGATTTGTTTTTCACCGCGGCGCTCGGCTGGATGAAACAGGTCAAGGATAAGGATGCGCCGTTCTTTGCCTACATCACCACCAATGCGCCGCACGGCCCGTTCATTGCGCCAGCGAAGAATACCAAGCGTTTCACCGACCTTGGATTTAGTCCGAAGACGGCAGGCTTCTACGGTATGATCGAGAACATCGACGAGAATTTTGGACGCCTGCTGGACAAGGCGGAAGCCTGGAAGTTGCTCGACAACACCGTGATCATTTTCATGTCCGACAATGGCATGACTGGTGGTGGATCGGGCAAGGGCGTCGTCGGCAAAGCCATCGATGGGACGAAGATGATGGCCTACAACGCCGAGATGAAGGGGCAGAAAGGCAGCCCTGACGAAGGTGGGGTGCGGGTGCCGTTTTTCATGCGCTGGGATGGCAAGATCAAGACGGGCGAGGTCGATCGGATCGCCGCGCACATCGACCTCCTGCCGACGCTGGTGGATCTGGCGGGCGGAAGGTTGCCTGACGGGCAGGTCGAGGGGCGCAGCTTGTTGCCGCTGGTTGCTGATCCGAAAAGCGAGTGGGCGGACCGCTACTTGTTCACGCATGTGGCACGCTGGAAGACCGGTGCCGATCCCGATGCCTCGAAGTGGGGGAAGTTCGCGGTGCGCAACCAGCGTTTCCGCATGGTCGGCGAGAAGAACCTCTACGACATGCAGAAGGATCCGCGCCAAGAGCAAAACGTCATCGACCAGCACCCGCAGGTGGTGAAGGAGATGCGCTCGGCGTATGAAAAATTCTGGTCAGAAACGAAGCCGCTGATGGTCAACGAATCGGCTCCAATGTCTCCGGTGAAGCCGTTCCACGTGCTCTACGAGAAGCAGTTAGCGGGTGGCGGTATTCCGAACTGGGTGCCACCGAGCCTGTAGCGGCCGACTTCGATTCGAAAACTTTAACCACGAGTAAGCACGAATCTCGGGCAGGTGCATCGATGCATCTGGCATTCGTGTGAATTAGTGTCGATTCGTGGTTCTCAATCTTTCCGCCACAACCAGCGCAGCGACTCCGGCAGGATCGATCCGCCGTGCTTGTGCGTGTGGCCACCGTCGCCGAATACAAATTGGTAGTCGTATTCCTTAAACTTGAGGGCGGCCGCCATCTGTTGGTTGGAGAGTGGCCAGTTACCGTGCTGGTTGTCTAGATCGTTGCTGCCGTCTTGCAGGAAGATGCGGATCGGTTTCTTCGCGGTCTTGCGGATGATGGCTGGGTAGATGTGGCCGCCGCGAATGTTGGTGAAGCTGCCGATGTGGCTGAGCACTTTGCTGAAGTAGTCGGGGTGCTCCCACGCCGCTGTCCAGGCACAAATGCCGCCGCTGCTGACTCCGCAGATCGCGTGCTTGTCACGATCGGGGCTGATCTTGTAGCTCTCTTCTACCTCAGGGATGAGTTCGTCGATGAGGAATCGGGCATACTGATCGCCGAGCGAGTCATACTCAAAACTGCGGTTGTTGCTCTTCCAGCGGCTGTCGGGAAATGGTTCGCCCTTGTGACCCGGGTTGATGAACAGCCCGATGGTGACTGGCATCTCACCCGCGTGGATCAGGTTGTCGAACACGGTCGGCACGCGGTAGTCACTCTTGGGATTGACGTATTGATGGCCGTCTTGGAACACCATCAGCGCGGCCGGTTTCGCGGCATCGTATTGGGCGGGGATGTAGAGGTAATACTCGCGTTTGGTGCCGGGGAAGATCTTGCTCTCCCAGACGATCGGGCCTTCGACTCTTCCCTGCGGGACACCCTCTTTTACTTGGGAGTCGGAGCCGAGTTGGTAATCGTCGGCGGCATAGGTGGTCGCCATCAGGAGAGTGAACAAAAGTGGGAGTGAGGTGCGCATGCTGCCATCGTCTGGTGGCTGCCTCGGAATGGCGAGGAAAAACGTGCAGTCGGCGAAGAACCGTGCGCAATGACGCAACAGCGCAACGACTTAGGACTCGATTGTCCTCTGCGTCGTTGCGCGAGCCGATCCTAAACTCGCCGGTGAGAATAGTTTTGCCACCAGGGGTCGGTTTGTCCGATGCTTGCTCTATATGAATACCGAAAGCCACCGTCACTCTCGCAGAAAATTTGTCGGCTTCGGGCTCGCGGCCGTCGCTGCTGGC
>JBLHKE010000723.1:0-4085 GCA_047619485.1 Verrucomicrobiales bacterium
GGGATCGGAGATGGGGAGAAAGGGGGGGGACTGGGATTTAAAAACCGTCGAACCGCCGCTCAAAGAAGGCGACGTCATCGAGTACTGGATCACCGCCCAGGACCGCCAAAAAATACCCCCCGGCATCGGCGAGAGCGAACACCTCCGCCTGCGCGTCGTAAGCACCGCCGAGAAACGCAAAAACCTCCTAAGCCGCGCCAGCGACTACCTAGGCGGAGTCGGCGCGACCACCGAAGATCAGCAACGCCTCAATGTCGACCTGGGCGAGCTGATCAAGGCGAAGGAATAGATCCGTGGCGGGAGCGTCTCGCTCCCCTGAATAATCCGGATCACCAGTCCAAAAAGATCCGTCGGATTCGATGTTGGCGGATTTGCTTCACTTTGGTGGACTGATCAGGTTATAAATTACCGATGGATCCTAATTCTGAACCGCCCGAAATGCTCCACCCACGCCCTGGTAGCGGCGATGGGTTCAGCCGCCGACAAGCCTTGAAAGCAAGCGCGCTCTCCGCAGCCGCAGCCGCCACCGCAACTTTTGGGGCACAGTCGGCGTCTGCCCAAGAGTCACCAATTGAAAAAAAGCCGGCGGACGAGCGCCGCGCCTCGCCGAAGAAGTTCGGCAAGATGAAAAAGTCCATCAACCTGTGGGCTTTTCCTTACCCCCAGCGCATGAACTTGCGCGAGTGCCTGCAACTCGCCAAAGACGCCGGATTCGATGGCATTGAGCTGAACTACGATCTGGAGAACGATCTTTCGCCCAAGGCGACCACTGCCGACTACAAAAAAATCCGCAAAATGGCTGATGACATCGGCATCGAGATCAGCGGGCTGTGCTCGTTCCTGTTCTGGCCTTACCCACTTTCTTCAAATGATCCGGTAAAACGCAAGCGCGGTATCGAGCTGGCTGGGATGATTGCAAAGGCGGCACATGACCTCGGCGTGGAAAATGTGTTGGTCGTCCCGGGCGCGGTATGCATCCCTTGGCGCGACGATCACGAACCGGTGCCGAACGATGTGTGTGACCAGCGGGCCAAGGAGGCGATTGGGGGGCTGCTCAAGGACGCGGAGAAGCTCGGCGTCTACCTCAACATTGAGAACATCTTCTTCAACGGCTACCTGATGACGCCGATGGAAATGAACGCCTTCGTCGACCATTTCGATAGCGAGCACTGCCGGGTGCACTTTGATACTGGCAACATCATGAACTTCCAATTTCCAGAACACTGGGCGCGCATCCTCGGCAAGCGCACCAAGAACATCCACCTGAAGGAGTTCTACAACAAGGGTACCGATCACACGCTGGAATGTTTTAGACCGCTGTTAGACGGCACGACGAACTGGCCAGCCGTGATGGAGGCGCTCGACGGTGTCGGTTACGAAGGCTACCTGACCTTCGAGTACTTCCACCCGTACCCGCACTACCCGGAAGCCTTGATCCACCAGACCAGCGACTCCCTCGATCGGCTGTTGGGGCGGATCTGATCCTATGAAAACCCTTCCCATTGTCCTGTCGCTTCTCGTTTTCTCAACGCTTCTCACGCGCAGTGCCGAGCGCCCGAATATCATGGTGTTTCTTGTCGATGACATGGGCGTCATGGACACATCGGTGCCGTTTTTGACCGATGGCGACGGCAAGGCGAAGCGCTACCCACTTAACAACTACTACCGCACGCCCGCGATGGAGCGCCTCGCTGAGCGCGGCATCCGGTTCAACCAGTTCTACGCGATGAGCGTGTGTTCGCCAACGCGGATCTCGATCATGACTGGTCAGAACGCAGCGCGCCACCGCTCGACCAACTGGATCAACCCGGGTAAGGACAACGTCGGCAAGAACGGGCCGCCCAAATGGAATTGGGCCGGTCTGAAGAAGGGGGACGTCACGCTTCCCAGCCTTCTCAGGAAGAAGGGCTACCGAACGATCCATGTCGGCAAGGGGCACTTCGGCCCCGATGAACACGAAGGGGCGGAGCCGCTCAATCTTGGCTTCGACATCAACGTCGGCGGCGCCGCGTTCGGTGCGCCCGGGAGTTACTACGGCGAGAAGAACTATGGCCACGGGACAAAGCGCTCGCACCACGCCGTGCCACACTTAGCGGACTACCACGGCACCGAAACATTCCTGAGTGAAGCGCTCACCATCGAGGCCAAGAAGCACGTCGCCGCCTCGGTCAAGGATGGTGAACCGTTCTACCTCTACTTTTCGCACTATGCCGTGCACGGGCCATTCGAATCGGATCCGCGTTTCGCGGCGAACTACAAGGACTCTGGGAAACCGAAGGCAGCGCAGGCCTTTGCCACGCTGATCGAGGGCATGGACAAGTCTCTCGGCGACATGCTCGACCAGTTCGAGGAACTTGGCATCGCCGAAGATACGCTGGTTATTTTCCTCGGCGACAACGGCTCCGACGCCCCCTTGGGACACCAGCACAAGGTCGCCTGCGCGGCACCGCTGCGGGGTAAAAAGGGGGCTCACTACGAGGGCGGGATGCGCGTGCCGTTTATCGCCGCCTGGGCCAAACGCAATCCCGACAACAGCCTGCAGAATGGGCTGCCGATCCCGGCTGGAAAAATCCAGCCGCAGGTGGCATCGGTCGAGGACCTGTTTCCGACGCTGCTGGGGCTCACCGGGACCGCTCCTCCCGCCGGACACGTAGTCGATGGTAGAGACCTGCAAACCTTGCTCACGGGCAAACCCGATCCGACACGCCCCGAGCAGTTCCTGATGCACTACCCGCACGGCACCCACCGCAGCAACTATTTCACCACCTGGCGGGACGGTAGCCTGAAAGTCATCTACCACACCTTGCCCAAATCGAAAACCACCGGCGGCCACATTCAATTCAGCGGTGGG
The DNA here is from genome assembly GCA_047619485.1 of Verrucomicrobiales bacterium. GTDB lineage: Bacteria > Verrucomicrobiota > Verrucomicrobiia > Verrucomicrobiales > DEV007 > JBLHKE01. The sequence goes on from JBLHKE010000723.1 coordinate 2,852, forward strand.
AACTACGAGCTGTTCGACCTCGCAAAAGACCCGTTCGAGTCGAACAACCTAGCTGCCTCAAAGCCCGACGAACTACAGCGCATGATGCGCGGTCTGATGTCAGCGCTCGAGGCTCACAAGGCCGTGTATCCAGTCGACGAAAACGGCCGTGCGCTGCCACCTCGACTGCCGACTGAACAAAGATGAAAATCTGACCTTGGATTCTTGACTGTGGGAAGGCATCATCGGCCTGCCGCCACCGCCGGATCCGCCCTACGACATCGAAAAACGCTGAGGGATCGGAGGCGTTTTTGGACGCAGGCGAAGTCGGAGCCCGCAGGGGAGCTGAACCGACGAGGTCGAAGCACGACGCCCTCTATTTGCTTTTTGCGTGGGGCGCTTGAGGGCGCCGTTGAAGGGATCGGAGATGGGGGAGAAAGGGGGTTGACGAGGAGGTGTTCAATCGGCTGCGCATCGATCAGCGCTAGCAGCTTCCCAGCACGATCACTGATCACTGATACAAGCCCGCCTACTAGAACCCGACCAAGAGGGGTAGCAACTACTGGCTCTATCCGACGAGATCATTGCCAGTGTCTGACACTTGCCTATTTCGGGTCAGGCAGATGGCGCGAGCCACCTGCTCGTTGACCGCGACACCAAGTTCCAGACTTTTATTTCAAAGGGACTGTCCCTTTGAACTGTCCCTTTGAACTTTCAGGAGGGCACCCGCAGGCCACTGGGCATGACTGCCGTTGTGTGAGGTCATGGGCGGCGGTTGGTGGCGGTGGGGTGGAGCGGAGCTTGGAGCGAATTGATCCGCGATAGCGCTGGAGTTGCGGGTGGAGGATCTGGGACACTAACATTAACCGAAGTCAATAGATGTTGACTGACCCCTATTTTCACATCGCCCCGGTATCGTGGGATCACGTGGATGTGCACATGCGGAACGGTCTGGCCGGCGGCTAGCCCCGCATTGAAGCCGACGTTGAACCCGTCGGGGCGGGGGAGGAGTGTCTCGTCGAGCAGTTTCTGCACTTCGATGACCAAGGCCATCATGGCCGTCTGCCCGTCCGGCGATGCGTCGAAGAATGTGGAGACGACACGTTTGGTGATGACTAGCGTATGCCCCTCGGACACGGGGAAGCCGTCGTAGATGGCGAAGGCCAGATCGTTGGAAGCCAACCAGTCCGCCTCGGGCTTCGTTAGAAATGGGGAGTCGCTACTCATCGTCGCCGGAAATCTATGGCAGGCAGAG
>JBLHKE010000724.1:0-4081 GCA_047619485.1 Verrucomicrobiales bacterium
CTGTCCCTTTGAACGTTTTTTATCAAAGGGACTGTCCCTTTGAACGCTTCACCCACTATTGGGGGAAGTCGCGGAAAGGCTACCAGGTGGTGAAGAAGAAGACGCCGCCGCGCGGTTCCGACGGGCGCTGCGCGCCATCAGGGAGTGGGGGTTGAAAAACCGCCACCTTCCTATGAAGGTGCAGCAGCATAAACTCAACCAGAAGCTGCGCGGGCACGATGCGTACTACGGAGTCACCGACAACTACCGCATGCTCTCGAAGCTGCGGTGGGAGGTGGCGAAGCTGTGGCGCATGTGGCTCGGGCGGCGCAACCGTGGCGAGCCTCCGAACTGGGAACAGTTCAAGGGCATGCTGCGGGTGTTCCCCTTAACCCCTGCACGCATTGTGCACTCCAGAATGTAACGAACCCACAACCCTGAGGAACCGGATGCGTCAATCGCGCTCGTCCGGATCTGTGGGGGGCGTCGTCCGGCCTGCGGGTCGGGCGGCCCTATCCCGGAAGCAATTGCGCTCCGAAGCCTACTTTAGGCTTGAAGAAGCCCACGATCCCCGCTCAGATTAGCCCAATGAACGGGAATTGCCCCTTCCTCCCTCTGAACCCCCTCTAACCCCGCCTCACAGGTGCCCAGGGAGCGGTGGGGCTGAAAAGCAATTTCCTAGCAATAATAATTCCGTTACACGTATGAAAAAGACCCTCCTCATCATCTCCTTCCTCTCGATTTCAACCGTCATGTCCCAGGCCGCGATCGTGTGGACCGGGGGTGGCGATGCGAACAATTTGTTCGACGCCGCCAACTACTCGGGTGGCGCGCCAGTCGAGAGCGGTTCGGGAGCAGACACGCCGCTCGGCGATGATCTCACGATCGAAGATGCCACGATCGGTAGTGGTGCCGGCTACGCCATCGGTTTCGGTGAGCTCGAGGCTGATCAGGCAGACACGGTCAACTTTATCAACACGACCCTCGATGCCACTGGGACGACTGGTGGGTTCGCCGGGACGAGCGTCGCTGACGTGAACGACCTCGGGGCGACCTTCAACATCATCGGGGGCTCTTCGATCAACATCCAGTTCATTCTCCATGGGACCTTGAACATCGACGGCACCAGCAGCGTGCGTTTCCGCGGGGGTGGCAACCCGATCAACGGCATCGCCCTCAACACCAATGTGAACCTCACTGAGGCCGGGGCGCAGCTGATTCTCACCAACGCTGCCAACTTCTCCACCAACCAGAACAACGGCGATAAAATCTTCGCCTACAATGCTGCCGGCGCGCTCGTTTCTTACAACAGCGACAACTCGATCCTCACGATTGCAGCTGGTGGCGGCGTCACCACCGGCACGGCCAATTTCTCCGCCATCCCTGAGCCATCTGGCATCGCGCTGCTCGGCCTTGCTGGCATCGCGATGATTTTCCGCCGCCGGAAATAGAAAACGTCCAAACAACCTTTCCAGACGGGGCGGATCTGCGAGAGCGGGCCGCCCCGTTTTCGTCTATAGTAAGTGAACATCACGCATCCCCCAATGCTCCAACCCTCCTACAAATTCCTCGCAGTCTTCGGGCTGCTGCTCACTCTATCTGCATCTTTGGTCAGCGCGGTCGATGTGATCATCAGCGAGATTCTCGCGTCGAACACCTCTGGACTGACCGATGAGGATGGTGACGATTCGGACTGGATCGAACTCACCAACCTCAGCGCCGCACCGATCGATCTGGCCGGTTGGCACCTGAGCGATTCGGCGACGTCGCTCGACAAGTGGGCGTTCCCGAGCGTGACGATCGCAGCTGGCGAAGAGCTGATCGTGTTCGCTTCAGGCAAAGATCGCGCCCTGGTGGGTGCGGAGTTGCACACCGATTTCAAACTCTCTAGCGGTGGCGAGTTCCTTGCGCTGGTGCGCCCGGACGGCGTGACGGTCGATTACCAGTTCGATCCCTACCCGCAGCAGTACCCGGACATCTCCTACGGTGCCGGACAGCTGGGCGGTTCGACCTCGCAGCTGGTCGGACCGGACGACACGGTGCGTTTCAAAGTGCCGGCGGACGACTCTGAGGACGTCGGCGTTGCCGCGCCGCCGTGGAATTCGCCGAGCTTCGACGATAGCGCATGGACGGCCGCCGGGCTCGGCCTCGCCTACGAGGACGACAACCCGAACGATCCCTACTACGACCACATCGGGACCAATGGCGATGTGCGTGTTCCGATGGATGGGAACGGCAGCACCATCTACATGCGCATCCCGTTTGAAGTCGCCGACCCGGCCGAGGTCACTGCACTGACCTTGAAGGTGCGCTACGACGACGGCTTCGCCGCGATGATCAATGGTGGCGCGGTGCTCGCATCGGCGAATGCGCCCGCCGCACTCGGCTTCGACTCGACGGCTTCTACCTCGCACGGCGACACCTCGGCGATTGCGCTGGTAAACTTCCCTCTCGATGTGGCTACGGCCAACCTCGTCACCGGGGCCAACATCCTCGCCGTCCACGGGCTCAACCGCTCGGCGGGCAACTCGGATTTTCTGTTCGACTGCGAGCTCGAGGCGCAGATCACGCCGGCCGGGGGCAGTATCCAACTGGTCTACATGACGAACCCGACGCCGGGAGCCCCCAACTCCGGCGGGGTTGCGGACCTCGGTCCGGTGATCCGCGATGTCACCGAGAACCCGGCGCGACCAGATGTTTCCGCTCAGACTGAACTCCTGATCACAGCGGAGGTGTTGCCGACCCAATATCCGATCTCAGGCGTGACCCTGTTCCACCGGCAGAGCTTCGACGGCGAGGTCTCGCTGTCGATGAATGACGACGGCCTCGCGCCCGACCTAGCAGCTGGCGACGGCATCTTCAGTGCCAGTATCCCGCTGGCTGGATTGGACGCTGGCGAGATGCTGCGCTGGCGCGTCGAGGCCGAGGACAGCGACGGCACGATCTCGCGCGCGCCCTTCTTCGGCGACCCGCTGAACTCGCCTGAGTACTTCGGCACGGCGGCGCTCGACCCTGGCATCGTCTCGAATATGCCAGTGTTAGAGTGGTTCATCGCGAACCCGGGCGGCGCCAACAACCGCACCGGTACGCGCGCCTCGTGCATGCACCTCGGCGAGTTCTATGACAACATCTTCTGCCGTATCCGCGGAGCGTCCTCGGCGGGCCTCCCGAAGAAGAGCTACAAGTTCGACTTCAACACCGACAACCATTTCCGCCTCGACGCGAACGTGTCGGACGTGCGCGCGGAGGAGTTCAACCTCAACAACACCTGGACCGACAAGGCTTACGTCCGCCAGCAGCTCAGCTACGAGATCTACGACTTGGCCGGCTCGCCAGGCTCACAGTGTTTCCTCATGCGCGTGCAGCAGAACGGCGAGTTCTTCAATATCTCGGCCTACACCGAGCAGGTCGACAAACGCTTGCTGAAACGCGAGGCGCGCATCGACGACGACGGTGCCCTCTACAAGATGTTCAACGCCGGCACCAGCGGCACGGGCGGAGTCGAGAAGAAGAACCGCACCTATGAGAACAACGCCGACCTCAGCGCTTTCGTCGGCGGCATGCAGAGCAGCGGCACCACCTTGGAGAACTTTATTTTCGATAACGTCGACATCCCGCGCCAGCTCAACTACCTCGCCGCGACGGTGTTGACCCAGAACAACGACAACATGTCGAAGAACTACTACCTCTACCGCGACAGCGAGGGCAGCGGCGAGTGGACGCAGATGCCGTGGGACACCGACCTCACCTGGGGGAGCCATTACATGACCGGTGACAACATCTCGCACGACGGCATCTGGGCGACGGCTGACTACGTGCTCGGCGGGCGTCAGATGAACGCGCCGATCTCGCCCTCTCACCCTTTCGTTGGCATCCAGGAGCTGCCGGGCAACCGCAGCTGGAACCGCATCATCGACAAGCTGTTCGAGAACAAGCGCTTCAAAGACATGTTCCGCCGGCGTATGCGCACGCTGATGGACGAGCTGCTCGCGCCGCCGCTGCTCGACGACCGCATCGACGCGCTCGTCCTCCAGCTCGGCAACGACGCGGTGGCCGACAAGGCCAAGTGGGGTCAGTTTGGCACGCAGCAGACGCTCGCGCA
>JBLHKE010000725.1:0-4079 GCA_047619485.1 Verrucomicrobiales bacterium
CGCCCTCGTGGGAGGTCTGCAACAGGCGGTTGTAACCAGTGGCAACTTTTTGATCAATGCTAGGATCTTCGAGGAGGTCGCCCGCCAGTTGTTCGCGGGTGAACTGATCGAAAGGCAGGTTCCGATTAAAGGCGTCGATGACGTAGTCGCGGTAGGGTGAGATGTTGTGCGTCTGATCGCCATGGTAGCCGACGGTGTCGGCGAAGCGTACGAGGTCGAGCCAGTAGATCGCTAGGCGCTCCCCGAAGTGATCCGAGGCCAGTAGTCGATCGACGAGCTGTTCGTAGTTCCCGTCGCGGGCGAATTCAGTGACCGTCTCGGGCGTTGGTGGCAGTCCGATAAGGTCGAAGTGGAGTCGGCGGGCGAGAGTGACGGGATCGGCTTGTGGTGATAGTTCCAAGCCCTTCTCCTGCAGTTGTTGGATGATCATCTGATCGATCCACTGCTCGCCTTTAATCTCGCTCTTCTTAGGGGGGGCGTAGGCCCATGGTTCGGCATACGCGGCGCCCTCCGTGATCCATTGGCGGAGCAGTTCGATCTCCCCGGGCTTCAGCTCTTTACCGCTGTCAGGGGGCGGCATGATCTCGTCTGGATCATTGTGGGTGATCCGCGCGAGGAGTTCGCTCTCCTCGGGATTGCCGGGGGTGATTGCCTTGCGGGAACCCGCTTCGGTGTCGAGCCGGAGCTTGGCCTTGCGGTGGGCCGGGTCAGGGCCGTGGCACGCGAAGCAATTCTGCGAGAGGATCGGGCGGATGTCCTGGTTGAAGTCGACTTCAGCTGCGCAGGCGAACGTTCCGAGCAGCAGGGTGAATACGGAGGTGATTAGGCGGGTAGACACAAGTCACTTGTTTCTTAGTTCTTCGATCCATGTTTGTTCGGGGATCGACTCGGGATTCTGTTTTGCCCAATCGGGTTCTGGGAACCAGCGGATGCTGGAGTAGCGTTTGTAGGTTTCGAAAATGTCGCCGTCTGGACCCGAGCGTGGATCATTGGTTTGCGACAATTTTTGCTCGAGGACTTTGATGAGTTGGGAACGGGCAGCTGCGTGCTCTGCGTCGTCGGCTAGGTTTCTGAGGCAGCCAGGATCATTTTTGATGTCGTAGAGTTCGATGGCTGGACGTTTTCGCACAGCGAGGTCGAGGAATGTGCCGATCTGGGAATCCTCTTTGTTCTTGATGAGGAAGCTAAGCGTCGGGCAGGCATCGATGTCGTGGTAGCCACCATCTTTTGGTCCCAGTTTCGATCCGGGTTTGCCGGTGAATTTCTGTGATGGACCAGCGGGCCAGCGATCCGGCTTGAGGTTTTTTATCAAGAGGTAGCGCCCAGCTCGGAGGCTGCGCTGAGGGTAGCTGAGCGTGTTGTAGCGTGAGGAGGAATGACGTTCGCGTCCGGCGAGAACCCCATCCGGGTTGAGACCGACCGAACCAGATTTTTTAGAGCTTAAGGTGGTGAGCAGGCTCTTGCCGCTGAGGGGGAATTCCTTGGGGGCTTCAAGATTTGCGATTTCATGGATGGTCGCGGTCAGGTCGAGGAAGCTAACCGGATCTTCGATTCTCCTGCTCCCTGGGATTCTTCTCTTCCACGAGACCGCCAATGGCATGTGGATGCCGAACTCGGTGCAATTGGCCTTCGCGTAGGGGAAGGCCATGCCGTTGTCGCTGGTGATGATGATGAGGGTGTTCTCCAGTTCGCCAGTCTGCTTGAGTAACGCTAACATTTTGCCACAATCGCGGTCGAAGCGCTCGACCTCGAAGGCGTAGTCGAGCAGGTCGCTGCGGATCTCAGCGGTGTCGGGGAGGAAGGCCGGGACTTCAGCCTGGGCGAGCGTTTTACCCGATTTCAGTCCGCTGCCTTTTTCAAAACCGCGGTGGGGATCATGGGAGCCAAACCAGAAGCAGAATGGTTGCTCTTTTGGGCGCTGCGCCAAGAAGGATTTAAAACCCTCGGCGTAGTTTCCTTTGGTTGCGCGGAAACTGGGACCCGCCGGGTTCTGGGTGCGTCCACCGGCCTTGTAGTTGCCCGGGCTCCAACCTTTTCCCGTATGGCCGGTGGCATAGCCTGCCTCGGCGAGCAGGTCCATGAAGGTGCGATACTTCTTGTCGAAGCTACTGGCGTGGGTTCCCGCGTGTTCGATCTGCCAGATGTGGCGACCAGTGAGAAAGGCGGCGCGGCTCGGGCTGCAGCCGGGGGCGGCGCAATAGGCATTGTCGAACAGGATGCCCGCGCGCGCGATGCGGTCAAAGTTGGGCGTCTGAACCATCTTCGACCCGTACGCGGAGGTGTGCGGGAACGACTGGTCGTCGCTGATCATGATCAGGATGTTGGGGCGATCCTCCGCATTCGACGAGAGAGCCCAGAGTAGGTAGAAGATGATTGCTGACAGATGTTTCATGGTAAATTCACTTAGCTCTGGCAGCCTCGATGGCGGGCAGCACCTGATCAAGTTCTGTGACGGCGGTAATCAGATCGGCTGCGCCTTGCTCCTTGAGGAGTTTGATGAACGGATCCCAGAAAGCGACCCCATCTTGGTCGATTCGGTTGAACAGGACGATCGGTTTGTCCTTCATTTGCGGGTCTTCTTGGAAACGCAGGATGAGGAGGGCGAGCACTTCCTGCACCGTGCCCGATCCGCCGGGGAAGGCGACGAAGGCATCGGAATTTTCGATCATCACCTCCATGCGCGTGTAGATGTCTGGCCGTGGCCAGAAGCAATTTAACCCATCGGGGAGACCTTCGAGTGCGATGATGTGTGGCACGTTGGAACCAGCTGTCCAGCCGCCATTCTCGGAGGCACCCGCAACTACCTGTCCCATGATGCCACTCTTGCCCGCTCCGGAGACGCAGCCGATCTTTTCTTCTGCGAGCTGTTTACCAAATGCGTAGCCATCCCGTAGGTGGTCTTCGTTCTCGATGGTGGCGGAGCAGAAAACGCAGACGTTGTAGCGCAGTTCGTCTGGTTGTATGGACTCGTAGCTTTCGCTTTTTTCCTCGCTGACGACCTCGCGACCCGCGTCTGGTAATTCCTGTCCGAGGGCTGAGGAGAGTTCGGTGGTGAGTGATTGGGCGTCGTCGACGACATGCAGGAACTCGCTGACATCCTGGCGGATCGTGCCCATTTTTTGGAGGTGGGCGAGGAGATCGAAGTAGCTTTTCCACGAGCCGTCACCATTCATGATGACGGTGGGTTTGCCTTTTAGATTCTGGTCGAGTGTCTGGTAGCCGACGAAAACCGAGGTGACTTTAAAGAGATCCTCCAATTCTGGTTCGGGCATGAACGCGAAGGCGTCGGACTCGATGATCTTTTCTTCGATATTCGATAGCGTGATTCGCTGGTCGCCGTTTGAGTTGTAGATGTCCCAACCATCCTTGAAGAGGAGGTAGAGGAGGAGGGCACGAGTCTCTCGCTGGGAGGGGTCGGTCTCACTGACGGAGCCGCTTAGTCGGACAGTTGGCATATAGGGCGGACAGCCTGCAGCCTTGGCTGATTCCCTGCAAGTCTTGTATTTCTACAAAAACGGCATAGGGCGATTGATTTTGGTGGGCATTTTGATTTACGAGGATTTTCCGCCAACCTCCCGGCTCCGGTGATTGAACGACTACTTGCTTTAATGCCTCCGGTTTCCTTCTCTGACGAGATCCGAGGCGACCAGATCTGACTGGACGGAGTCCGACTTGCAGCCGACCTCGCGTGCCATTAGAGATCGGCATGCGAATCGATTTTGATGTCTGATCCAGGTCCGGTCTCCGAGGCTCGAGCGCGCAGGCGGCCTCCTGGAGAACTGGGCGGTCGACTCGGCGGGCTCTCCCTGCGCGCACAGGTATTGACGCTGGCGGTCTGGCCGCTGCTAGAGCAGCTGATGGGCTTCCTCGTCTCGTCGGCAGACATGGTGTTAGCGGGACATGCAATGCAGGGGGATAATCGCATCGCCGTCATGGATGCGCTCGGTCTGTCTGCCTACGTTGCCTGGCTGATGATGATCTTGCAGGGCGCTGTCGGGGTCGGCGTGATGGCGCTGGTCTCGAGGGCGGCTGGCGCGCGTGACCAGGACGTTGCCTCGAAGGCTCTGGGGCAGGGGCTG
>JBLHKE010000726.1:0-4066 GCA_047619485.1 Verrucomicrobiales bacterium
CCGGTTGCCGGTAAAGCTTGATAAAGGTGTCCTGCACCGCATCACGCGCCCGGGCGAGATCCCGCAGGAGGCTCATCGCGTAACGGGTCAGCGGGACTTCGAACTCATCGATCGCGCCTCGCACGCGCCTCGCACGCGCCTCGCACGCGTTCCGCAGCCAGATCCGTCTCTTCTTCAGTTTGGGGGCGATGAATTTCAGACATCCTCGATGCGTTCTCTGTCACGGACATGCGTCCTGTGTTCATAGGTGGAACGACCCGACCACGAATTTATTAGGCAAAAAGGCCATCCAGTAGCGCTATAATTACCGTAGAAAGTTACTGGAAAGCCGCCAAGCAACACGTTAACCTCAGATCCTATGACACCACAAACCACCGAACCCTCCTCACAGCCCGACCAAGGTCGCCGCGATTTTCTGAAGAAATCCTCTGCCGTCACCGTCGCCGGTGCGGCCGCCTCCTCGCTCGCCTTCCCTACCATCTCGAGCGCCGAAGGCTTAAAAGGAACCATCCGCATCGGTCTGATCGGTTGTGGAGGTCGCGGTAGCGGCGCTGCCGCCCAAGCGATGAAGGCAGACGACAACGTCCAGCTCGCCATGATGGCCGACGTCTTTGAAGGCCAACTCGAGGGATCGCTCGCCGGCCTGAAGAAGAAGTTCGGCGACAAGGTCACGGTCGCTGCTGGCGACAAGCATGTCGGCCTAGACGCTTACCAGAAGGTGCTCGACTCCAACGTCGACATGGTCATTCTCACCACGCCTCCCGGCTTCCGCCCGATGATGCTCGATGCCGCAATCAAGGCCGGCAAGCACGTCTTCTGTGAAAAGCCGGTGGCAGTCGACGCCCCGGGTGTGCGCTCGGTTCTCCAGTCCGCCCAGGCTGCCAAGTCAAAAGGTCTATCACTTGTGACCGGATTTTGCTGGCGCTATCACGACGCTCGCCGCGAGTTCTTCAAACGCATCCACGATGGCGCGATCGGCGACATCCAGAGCATGTTCTCGACCTACTACACCGGACCGGTGAAGCCGATGCCACCAGAGTCGCGCCGCCCAGAGGGAATGGCCGACGTCGCCTGGCAGATCAAGAACTGGTACAACTTCGGCTGGCTCTCGGGAGATAGTCTGGCCGAACAGGCCGTGCACAGCGTCGACAAGATCGGCTGGGCAATGAAAGACGCCGACCCGATCAGCTGCGTCGCCACCGGTGGCCGCCAGATTCCTGCGAATGGAGGTAACATCTTCGACCACTTCCACATCGTCTACGAATTCGAAAACAAGGTCCTCTGCCACCTCGGCTCACGCCAGCAGCGAGGCACCCACGGCGAGAACAACGACTACATCCACGGCACCAAGGGCCAGGGGATCATCGCTGGTAACTGCACCATCAAGAGCACGGATGGCAACTGGATTGACGGTCCGGAACTCTCCACCGACATGTATCAGGCTGAGCACGACCACCTGTTCAAGTCGATCCGCGAAGGCGCTGCCGTCAACGACGGTGAGTGGATGGCGCACAGCACAATGCTCGCTATCATGGGCCGCATGGCTGCCTACACCGGCAAGAAGATCACCTGGGAACAGGCCTTGAACTCGAAGCAGGATCTCGCGCCCGACAATCTCAAGTGGGACGACGAATTCAAGCCAGACGCGATGGCCCTTCCAGGCCAGACCAAGTTCAGCTAGATCTCGAATAGCAACAGCCCGATGCCAAGATGTCCCTTCTACCAACTCGTCTCGATCACCTGCGCGCTGGCGTTCCCCACCGGGTTCGCCAGCGCCTATGATGACGACAAGATTGATTTCGAGAAACAGATCGCACCGATCCTCGAAACCAGCTGCCTCAAGTGCCACGGAAGCGAAAAGCCGAAAGGCAAGTATTCCATCGTCACCAAGGAGACGGCATTTGCCGATGGGATGATCGTCTCGGGCGATCCTGACAAGGGCGATTTCTACTGGTTGCTGATCACCGACGACAAGGATGAGGTCATGCCACCGCCGAAGGACGACGGTGGTACCGACCCACTCACCGACGAGCAGAAAGAGCTCGTGCGACTGTGGATCGAGCAGGGCGCCGAGTGGCCGGACGGTGTCGAGATTGGCAAGAAGAAAGGCCCGGACTTCCAGACCGTGGTCAAGCCCATCCTCGATAAGCTCAGCCCAGGAGATCGCCAGAAGTTACGCGAGTGGGTCGCTGCGGGTGCCGAGTGGCCAGCCGAGAATCCCGACACGGTCGAACTGACCGAGACGATTCGAAAGAAAGTGGTCGCCGAGACCAAGGTGAAGAGCGCCGACAAGATGGCCGCCTACACCGAGACGATCCCAGAGACCGGAGTCACCTTCGATCTTGTCGCGATTCCTGGCGGCGGCTTCATCATGGGTTCCCCGGATGGCGAACCCGGACGGGCAAGCAACGAGGGGCCCGCCCACGAGGTGCAGGTCGACCCATTCTGGATGGCAAAGTTCGAGGTCACCTGGAGCGAATACAACCCGTTCATGGTCTCCGATGACCGCCGCACCAAACCTGGCGCGAAGTACTACCCGGATCCGAAAGACACGGTCATCGACATGGTCAGCCGACCAACGAAGCCATTCATGCCGATGAACTTCGGCATGCCGACCGATGGCCACCCGGCGATCGCCATGACCCAGCACGCCGCCAGCAAGTACTGCCAGTGGCTCACTGCCCAGACTGGCCACTACTACCGCCTCCCGACCGAAGCGGAATGGGAGTATGCCTGCCGCGCCGGCACCACCACCACGTGGTCGTGGGGCGATGATCCGAATCAGGCGGGCGAATATGCCTGGTTCGTCGACAACGCGAATTTCCAATATCAGAAAGTCGGGCAGAAGAAGCCAAACCCGTGGGGCTTGCACGACATGCACGGCAACGTCGGCGAATGGGTTCTCGACTACTTCCACAGCGACGGCTACATCAGCGTGATCGAAGCCGGCAAGCCCCGCAAAAACCCTTGGGTAATGACCGACAAGCTCTACCCGCGCAGCGTGCGTGGCGGTTCATGGGCAGAGCCATTGGAGAAGCTCCGCAGCGCCGTGCGCCTCGCCTCCGATACCAAATGGAAGATGCAGGATCCGCAATTCCCCAAGAGCATCTGGTATCACACCGAGCCAAAAACCCTTGGATTCCGTGTCGTCCGCCCGCTGAACGTCCCCGACGCCGAGACCATGTTCAAGATGTGGAACAGCGGCATCGAGCACGACGGCATGCAGGAGTGAACCAGACCAGAGCGCGGGCGCCCCGCCCGCATCAAGCCGAGCCAATATGCAAACATTAGCCGCAACCGCAGCATTGGCGCTTCTCATCACTGGTTCGCCCGCGTCCGACCTCACCCGCCACGAGTTCGAATCGCCACAGATGGGGACTCTCTTCAAGGTCATCCTCTACGCACCAGACGCCGACTCCGCCAAGTCCGCCGCCGACGCCGCGTTCGAACTGGCGGGGAAACTCAACGCAAGCTTCTCCGACTACGAAGCCGACAGCGAACTGAGACAACTCGTCGCCAAGGGTGAAGCGACCGTCAGCCTTGAACTCTTTGACATCCTCACGGTTGCCAAAAAGATTTCCGATGCGACCGACGGCGCCTTCGACGTCACCACCGGAGCGCACAGCCGCAACTGGCGCAAAGCGAAAATCACCGGCGAGCTGCCTTCCAAAGAACAGCTCAGAATCGCCAAAACGGCATCGGGTTGGAAGAAGCTCATCCTCGATCAAGAGACGCGCCAAGTCACTCTGCCACCCGGCATGCAGCTCGATCTTGGGGGCATCGCCAAGGGCTACGCCGCCGACGCGATGCGCGCCCTCCTGAAGAAGAACGGCTACCCGATCGCTTCGATCGCAGCCGGCGGAGACATCGCCGTCGGCGATCCCCCACCCGGCCGCGAGGGGTGGAGAATCGCGATCGCCCAAGACGGTCTTCAGCAAAAGCTCACCGTCGAACTCGCCAACCAGGCCGTCTCCACCTCAGGCAAAGCCGAGCAGCGCATCACCATCACGGGCAAGACCTACAGCCACATCGTCGATCCGAAAACCGGCCTCGGCTTGGAGGGGAG
>JBLHKE010000727.1:0-4055 GCA_047619485.1 Verrucomicrobiales bacterium
CCGAGGGCGCCGATCACGCCCTGGACGATGTCTTCGACGTAGGTGTAGTCGCGCGCGGTGGAGCCGTCTCCGTAGCGTTCGATCGGTTGGTCGTTGGCGATGAGGCGAGTGAATTTCGAGATCGCCAAGTCTGGGCGCTGGCGTGGTCCGTAGACGGTGAAGAAGCGCAGGCAGGTGGTGCGCAAGCCGTAGATGTTGGTGAAGTTCGAGCACAGCTGTTCGCCGGCGAGCTTGGTCGTGGCGTACGGGCTGATGGTCTGCTCGATGCGGTCTTCCTCCGAGAACGGCATCTTCTCGTTGAGCCCGTAGACCGATGAGCTGGAAGAGAAGACGAAACGCTTCACGTCATGGCGGCGCGCGGCGTCGAGCAGATAAAAGGTGCCGTTGATGTTCGTGTGGATGTAGGCCTCCGGGTCGTCGATCGAAGGTCGCACACCGGCGCGGGCAGCTAGGTGGATGATGGCGTCGAACTTACCTTCGGCGAAAACCTGATCGACCAGCGCACGGTCGGTAATGCTGCCATCGATGAGATGGATGGAGTCCAGCAACCCGGAGATATTCGCGCGTTTGATGTCTGGGTTGTAGAAATCGCTGAAATTATCCAGCACAGTCACCTTGTGTCCTTGAGACACGAGTTTTTCGACAAGGTGGGAACCGATGAAGCCGGCGCCACCGGTAACCAAGATAGATTGCATGTGGCGGTTATTATCGGGCATCACTTTTGCCCAGCAAGCAAAAATTCCACCGTCTTTGGCGTTCGATTGTGGCGGCGGGTTGCCGGTGCTCGTGGATTCGTCCATTTGAGGGCTCCGTCATAATTCTGGCACAGGCGATAGTTTGAAAACATGCGGCGCAGGGGCTATAATCTTATTTATCCCACTCCTTTTCGCCTACACCCCTAAAAATAGCTACTAAACCTGCCCTCGCGCGTCCATTTCCGAACTTTGAACCGCCGGAAATTCGCCATCGCAAAGGGTGAATCCTGTTGACACTCCTAGTGGTGGCTGAGATAAAAAGGTGGATTAACCCAAGAGTTTTAAATTTACCTTCTTAAACAAGACCCCAAGCAAAAAAATGAGCGAGGAAGACAACAAGCCGAAGCCCCCGGCGAAACCGACCACCAAGACATCCACGGTTCCGCTAAAAAAAGAGACGGTGCGGATCACCCTTCGCGCCAAGCCTGGTGCTGGAACTGAAGGTGCTCCTGCCCCGCCAAAGCCGCCGGCTCCGAGGCCGCCGGCGCCGCCCTCAGCAGCTGGTGCCCCTAGGCCACCCGCGCCACCGAGACCTGCAGGGGGAGGGCCACCGCCGCCAGCTCCGACGATCCCACTTTCTCCAGCCCGACCGGCTGGTGCCCCAGCGCCACCTCCGGCAGGTGCTAAGACAGTCCCTCTCACCCAGGCTCCGACCCCATCCGGTCCAGCTGTCGGTGCTCAGACTGCTAGGCTCCAATCGACGCCGCCGAACGCCCCGGGCACTCGCCCGTTGCCAAAAGCGACCGTCAAATTAGCTCCGACGCAGCCGATCGCGAGTGCGCCCACTGCGTCTATTTCCAGCGCCCCGATCAAGGGTGGTGTTGCCTCGCAGGTGCTCGCCGATGACGAGGCGGAAGAAGAAGGTGGCATCACGCCGTTCGCTGCGATCGCACTCGTGCTCGCCGTGGCGGTGCTCGCCATCGAGCTACTTACCTCGCAGCGGATCGTCATGCAGGACAAGCTGGGAGAGCCCTCCTTCGCTGTGCCGATTGAGAGCAACCGCTACCACAAGAGCAATGCAGCAGGTGATCTGACCCCGAACTTCAAAGCGCCTCCCCTCCCGGAATACTCGCCGAAATCGATTCAGTCACCTGACATCGGAGCAAACGACTAAATCACCCTAACGCCTACTATTTATTAAGAAGATGCCATTCGCAATCATCACCCTACTTGCCGCCCTTGCCCTGTTGACTATCGAGATCCTCACGAAGTTCAACTAGGCTAGAGCGAGAACCAGAGTAACCACTTACGAAGACCCCACGGCGCGCCATGCGTGCCGTGGGGTCTTTTTTTACCAGAATCAAAGTTTCGGCAACCGGTCGGGCGACCAGTTTCCTACTTCTCGAAATACTCGATCGCTTTGGCGAGTGCCCGAGCTCGGTGGCTCTCCCGGTTTTTCACTTCGGTGGAGAGTTGCCCGAAAGTCTCGCAGTAGCCGTCCGGGACGAAGATTGGATCGTATCCGAAGCCGCCGTCGCCTTTCTCTTCGTTCACGATCACGCCCTCGACCGAGCCATCGAACACGGCGAGTTTCTCCCCGCCACTTGCTAGTACCATCGTGCAGCGGAAGCGCCCGGATCGCAGCTTTCCACGTGCTCCGGCTCTCTCCAGTTCCTCGAGAAGTTTGACGCGGTTGGATTCATCGGTCGCGCCCTCGCCAGAGTAGCGTGCTGAGTAGACACCGGGGGCGCCATCCAGCGCATCGACCTCTAGGCCGGAGTCGTCCGACAACACGCTGACGCCCACGCCCAGCACCTTGCTCGCCTCGAGCGCCTTGATGCTAGCGTTTTCCTCGAAAGTGGTGCCAGTCTCGTCTGCCGGCGGGATCTGCGGGTAGCTGGTCAGGTCGGTGATCTCAGAAAAATAAGCACCGAGGATGGCGCGAATTTCTTCGGTCTTGTGCGAGTTGTGGGTGGCGATGACGAGGGCGGGCATGGTTGGCGGGACGCTATCTCAGAAAAGTGATCACCGCGAGGGTTTACCTCTTGCCTCAAATAGCGTAGGAAACTGGCTCACCTCGGATGATTGCCAGCGAATATCTCGACTATCGCGAACGCCTCGATGCGACCATGGGTTCGCTCGCGGACGCGGCGCGGCGCAGTGGTGCCAAGGTCGGGCAACCTGGGCTGCTGCGGCATCTGGTCGGGGCGCTGAAGGACCCGTTCCTGCTGGTGGTGGCGGGCGAGAGCGGCGCAGGCAAGTCGGTGTTCCTCAACGCACTGGCGGGTGAGGAATTCTGTGATCCGGTGGAGGGCGCGGTCGCCTATTTCAAATTTGGCGAGTACCCTCGTGACGTGCCGGCTGGCGACGGGCTGATGGAGCTCTATCGGCCATCGACCTTCTTGAAAAATTTCCACATCGTCGAGTTCCCCGGAACGAGTGTGGCGATTGAGGGCGCAGCTGCGGTGGCAGAACGTTTCGTGCCGATGGCCGACCTAGTGCTCGCAGTGATCTCGGTTGCCGATGCCTGGACACCGGGCGTCTGGAAATCGCTCGATCGCGTCCAGCTCGGGCACGGCAAAGAGGCGCTCGTCGTTCTCAGTGGTTGCGACTTGCGCACGCCCGACGAGATCAATGCCGTGGTCGAGCACATGCAGCTGACGATGGGGAAACGCTACGGTGAGGCCTTGCCGATCTTCCAGATGTCGGCGGAGAATGCGTTCCTCGCACGGACGAACCCGGCTGGCGGTGGCGAGGTGAAGCTGGCGGTGAGTGGTATTCTCGAGTTCGAGCAGTTTGTCTCCGACCAGTTGTTAGCTTCGGACTTCCGCATGGGGAAGTTCGACAAGGTGATCATGGCGGCGCGCACCATCGTGGATGGCCTGCGCGTGCCTTTCTCTGAGACCGAGGAGATCCTCGGTAGGGACGGCGATTTACTCGAGGGGCTGAAGCAGGAAATCAATGCGCGCTACGAGAAGACCAACGGCACGATTCGCGACGATTTTTTCAAAGGGCTCGACGACGGCCATGCGGCGGCGGTCGCGGCTGCGCAGGTGGAGGTTGTGGAGGTTAGTGGCTGGGGTTCGCTCCCGGCGCAGGTTTTCGGCGGCGGCAAGTTGCCTGAGGGATTGGGCAAGCGCTTCAGAGAAAGCGTCGCGGCTGCGACCGAACAGCAGGTCGTCGAGGCGATGACGACGGCCGAGGGGGATATCGGCGATCTCTGGCAGACCTTGTCGGAGCGGGTCGGGGAAGTCTTCGTGCACCAGCTCAGCGCGCGCGACAGCTCGGGGAAGGCGGTGTGGTCCGGGCGCGGCGAGAATTTACTGCGGCGCGCCGATGCCTGCGCGGAGAAGGCCAGTG
>JBLHKE010000728.1:0-4048 GCA_047619485.1 Verrucomicrobiales bacterium
CGCCGGCCATCCAGATCGAGAAGCAGCGCGGGTGGTGATCGCGCCCGTAGTTCTCGCGCGTCAGTTTCCCCTGGCAGTAGACGGAGCGGCCGAACTCACCGGCCCACACGACGAGTGTATCGTCGAGTAGCCCACGCTGTTTCAGGTCGCTGATGAGCGCGCCGCAAGGCTGGTCGATATCGCCGCACTGCTTGGTGATGTGGTTGGGCAAATTGCCGTGCTGGTCCCACCCGCGATGGTAGAGCTGGATGAAGCGTACGCCGCGTTCGGCGAGCCGGCGCGCTAGCAGGCAGTTGGCGGCGAAGGTCCCCGGCTTGCGAGAATCGGGGCCGTACATCTCGAGAGTACGCTCGGTTTCGGTCGAGAGATCGGTCAGCTCCGGCACGGATGCCTGCATCTTGTAAGCCATCTCGTACTGCGCGATGCGCGCAGCGATTTCCGGATCGCCGAATTCTTCCTGCTGCAGCTGGTTGAGTCTCGAGATCCCGTCGAGCATGCGCCGGCGTGCGCTGCGGTCGATGCCGGGCGGGTCGGAGAGGTAGAGCACCGGATCGCCCTGGCTGCGCAGTTTGACGCCCTGGTGGCGCGACGGGATGAAGCCGCTGCCCCACAGCCGCGAGAGCAATCCCTGCGCGTTCGGCAGGCCGCTGCCCTTGGAGATGAGCACGACGAACGCGGGGAGTTCCTCGTTGTCGGAGCCGAGCCCGTAGCTCGACCACGCGCCGAAGCTCGGGCGCCCGGGCTGCTGGCTGCCGGTCTGCATGAAGGTGATCGCGGGGTCGTGGTTGATCGCCTCGGTGAACATCGATTTCACGATGCACAGATCGTCGGCGACCGCGCCTGTGTGCGGGAGAAGATCGCTGAACCACGCACCCGATTTCCCATAGCGCTTAAATCCGAACTGCGACGCCGCGACCGGGAAACTCGACTGCCCAGAGGTCATGCCGGTGAGCCGCTGGCCATCTCGAATCGAGTCGGGCAGCTCGGCCCCCTGCAGTTTCTGCAGCCCGGGCTTGTAGTCGAGCGTCTCGAGCTGCGACGGTGCTCCCGATTGGAACAGGTAGATGATGCGCTTGGCCTTCGGGGCGAACTGCGTGAGCACTTCGCTCGCGCCTAGGTGATCACCGCGACTGAGGAGCGAGGAGAGCGCGGCCGCACCAACGCCAGTGCCGAGTTTGCCGAAGAAATGCCGCCGGTTTAACAGCGAGCTTCCGGCGTCGATGGCTTCGTGTTGGAGGGAGCTCATATCAGTGTTGGGTGATGGCTTCGTCGAGGTTGAGGATCAGGTTGCAGACGATCGTCCACGCTGCGAGTTTCGCCGGGGCAATTTTCTCGGGCGAATTTGAGTCGCCGACGGCGATCAGCTTCTTTGCGGATTCCGTGTCCGCGCGGAATCGTTGTAATTCTGCAATGAGCGTCGATTTCAAGATCCCCGACTCCTCCGGTTTTGGGAGGCGGGAAGTGACCATTCTGAATGCTCTCACGATGCGACCATCGACATCGTCGCCCTCCCATTCTGCGATCACCCGCGCCGCCAAGGCGCGCGCCGCCTCGACGAAGGTCGGGTCGTTGAGCAATACGAGCGCCTGCAGCGGCGTGTTGGTGCGCGCGCGCTGCACCGTGCAGAATTCGCGGTCGGGCGCGTCGAAGATATTTAGCCCCGGCGGCGGGCAGGTGCGTTTCCACCAGGTGTAGACACTGCGCCGATAGAGATCGTCGCCGCTGTCCTGCACGTAATTTCCGCCGCTGTAGCTATCGTCGGCAACGATGATTTCCGACCACAGGCCGGGCGGCTGGTACGGTCGGACGCTCGGTCCACCAACCTGATTTTTGAGCAAGCCGCTGACCGCGAGGGCACTGTCGCGAATGGTCTCCGCCGGCAGACGGAAGCGCGGGCCGCGTGCGTGCAGCGCGTTGTCTGGATCGTGGGCGAACATCTGCGGATCCGCTCCCGAATGCTGCCGGTAGGTGGAGGACATGAGCACCGTTTTGAGCAGTTTTTTCTGATCCCAGCCGTTCCTGACCAACTCCGTCGCCAGCCAGTCGAGCAGATCCGGATGGGAAGGCCACGCACCCTGCGAACCGAAATCTTCCAGCGTGGTCACGATCCCCGTGCCGAACAACTGCGCCCAGAGACGGTTGACCGCGACGCGCGCCGTCAGTGGGTGATCTGCCCGCGTCAGCCAACGCGCGAGATCGAGGCGATTGGCGGAAGCGCCCTTCTCGATCGCTGGAAAAATACCGGGCACGGCGGGCGAAACCTTTTCCCCGGGTTTGTCGTAGGCGCCGCGCATGAGGAGAAACGTGTCGCGTGGCTTGTCGAGCTCGCGCATGACCATCGCGGTCGGCAGACCTTTTTTGAAATTGGCTAGTTTCTCCGATCTTTCTGCGTGGCGAGATTCCAGCTGGCCGAACTCCGGATCCTCGGCTCTCAGATAGTGAGATCGTATCTGCAGTTTCTGGTCATCTGTGCGCTTCTCGACGGGGATTGCGATGAGATCGGCGAGCCCGTCGGCGCTGGCGAGATGTGCGACCTCTTCGTCCCCGAGCGCGCGGGAATAGACGCGCACTTCGTCGATCAATCCGCTGAACGGGATGCTGTCGGTGCGACGACCGATCTTGAATCCGACGTCCGCGATGATCGTATCGGTGAGCGCATCTTTTTCGACATCTAGCTGCTGGGCGATTCCATCGAAGTAGATGCGCAGTCCCGACGCCTTGCTCGATCCGTCGTAGGTTGCGAACACGTGCGTCCAGCGGTCGCTCGGTATGGGATTCTTCGTCTGCACTTTGATTCCGTTCGCCGGCCAATGGTGGATCAGATGGACGCTGATGGGGCCGTTTTCGAAAGTGAGATCGAACCCGCGTGACCCGGCGCCCGAATTCATCCGCGAGAGGATGTTCATCGGTTTGGCGGCAGCCGGACGGACCCACGCGCCGTAGGAGAATGCGCGGTCGCGCTCCAACTCGATCGCGTCGCCGAGATCGAGCTGGTTCTTGCCGTCGAGTTTCAAGGCCTTGCCTATCTTTCCCGCAGCCAACTGCGCCGTCTTGCTGGCCTCGCCGCCGTCGAGCGGATAGTGCGCTACGAGCCCATCGATGACCGGCTTTTTCTCAGATTGCGTCTTGGCGGCGATGCGTGATTCCCATTGGGGCAACGCAGTATCGGCGAGGCTTTCTCTCACCGTGATCTCGTCGGCGATCGTCTTCAGCCCCGCCTCGCTGAGTGCGAGTTCTGCCGATTGTTTCTCCGTCGGCGCTGGAATCACCGGTTTCGGATTGCCTACGTGTTCCTTGTGATAGCCGGTCTCAGGCAGCTGGTTGAAAAACGAGAAGAACTGGTAGTATTCCTTCTGCGTCAGCGGGTCGAATTTATGATCGTGACAGCGCGCACATGAGAGCGTCATCGCCATGAAGACGGTCGATGTCGTGTCGACGCGGTCGGCAACGTATTCGAGCCGGTATTCCTCGTCGATGATCCCGCCTTCGGAGGTGACGTTGTGGTTGCGGTTGAATCCGGTGGCGATCTGCTGGTCGAGCGTCGCATCCGGGAGCAGGTCGCCAGCGATCTGTTCGGTCACGAACTCGTCGAAGGGCAAGTTGCGATCGAATGCGCCGATGACCCAATCGCGGTAGCGCCAGTTGTAGCGCGGCGTGTCGTTGTTGTAGCCGTTGGTGTCCGAGTAGCGCGCCGCATCGAGCCAGGTAGACGCCATATTCTCGCCGTAGCGCTCAGAGCGCAGCAGGCGATCGACGAGCCCTTCGTAAGCGGAATCCGTTTTGTCATCCAAGAAAGAATCGATCTCTTCCAGCGTCGGCGGCAAACCGGTCAGCGCCAGGGTGACGCGGCGGATCAGCGTTTGTTTCGACGCCTCTGGCGCCGGGGATAGTTTCTCCCGATCGAGGGCTTGCAGGATAAAGCTATCGATCGGGTTGCACACCCAATCAGGTGTCGAAGTGGCGGGCGGATCGGGTCGTCGCGGTGGGATGAAGGCCCAGTGTTCTTCGTACTCGGCACCGCTCTCGATCCAGCGCGCGAGCCGTTTCT
>JBLHKE010000729.1:0-4042 GCA_047619485.1 Verrucomicrobiales bacterium
CTTACGATCTGAACGCTCCGCTCTGGTCGGACAATGCGGAGAAGCGCCGTTGGATCGCGATCCCGAACGATGGCTCGCACGACAGCGCGGCCGAGCAGATCCAGTTCAGCCAGCAAGGCAATTGGGAATTCCCCGAAGGAACCGTGATCGTGAAGCATTTCGAGTTGCCGGTCGACGAGAATAATCCCAACACCCTGCGGCGACTCGAGACGCGCTTCCTTGTGAAGGGCAACGATAAGATCTACTACGGCATCACCTACAGATGGAACCCGCAGGGCACCGACGCGACGCTGCTGTCCGCCGGTCAGGTCGAAAACATTTCCATCACGCAGGCCGACGGCTCCACACGGCAGCAGGAGTGGATCTATCCGAGCCGCTCCGATTGCCGGACTTGTCATACCCCCGCCGCTGGCCATGTCCTCGGGCTCCGCACACATGGGTTGAACCACGACATGTATTTCCCATTGACTGATCGCTCGGACAACATCCTGCGCGCATGGAATCATGTCGGACTGTTCTCCCCGTCACTAACGGAGGCGGATATCCCTGGATTTCTGCAGGCGGCGCATGTCCAAGATTCGTCCAGTTCGAAGACGCACCGGGTGCGCTCCTGGTTAGACAGCAACTGCTCCCAGTGCCACCAGCCCGGCGGGGTGCTGGCCAATTTCGACGCGCGCTTCACCACTCCCTTCGGCCAGCAGGGGCTAGTTGATGGAATCCTCAACGGCAGCTACGCCGTGACCAATCCTGTCGTCGTCGCCGGCGGCGACCTCTCGCGCTCGATCCTCTACCAGCGAGACAACAGCCTCGGCCCCTCGGCCATGCCCCCGTTGGCGAAGAATCTGATCCACACGGAGGCCATGACCCTCATGGCCGAGTGGATCAACGCCATCCCGTCGAACCTGACACAATTGGCCGGGGCGAACGCCAGCCAATCCAGCACAGGCAGCGGTGGCTTCGCCCCACGCGCGATCGATGGCAACACGGATGGGGATTTGAGCAATAATAGCGTCACGCTGACTGCGAATACCGCGAACCCGTGGTGGGAGGTCGACCTCGGAGACATCATGGACATCGATCACCTAGTGATCTGGCCGCGCACCGACTGCTGCGGCGAGCGCATGGATGGCTATTACGTCTTCGTCAGTGACACACCCTTCACTTCCAACGACATCGCCACCACCACCAATCAGCCCGGCGTCTTGAGCCAACACTTTGTCACTCGCCCATCTCCGACGCACCAGGTGTTCACCAACCGCAGCGGGCGTTTTGTCAGAATTCAGCTCACCGGGACCGACCCACTCTCGCTCGCAGAAGTAGAAGTCTTCGGCAACACCGATGCCCCCACCCAATCCGCACCGAGCATCAGTGGGTTTGCAGCATCTCCTCCAACCATTACCGCAGGGAGTAGCACGACGCTCTCGTGGACGACCGCCGACGGTGGCGCAGCGCTCAGCTCCCTCTCGATCGACAACGGCATCGGCAGCGTCCTCAATTCCAGTAGCATTAGTGTTGCCCCGGCGGCGACGACGAACTACACGATTACCGCGACCAACTCCGTGGGATCGGCCACCGCTGTCGCAACGGTGACCGTCACACCGCCCACCGGCGGGGGCAGTGACGAATACGCGCCGGACGCCGACACCGTGGCACTTTACCATTTCAACGGCAACTACTCCGACTCCAGCTCCAACAACAACCACCTGACAGCGACCGGCGGCGTCACCCGCACCAGCGCCAACCTCGGCTGGATGGGCAACCCGACCGGCCAAGTGGCGCGATTCAGCACGGTAGGCGATTCTTTAAGCGTAGACATCCCGGACTCCATCGTCATGCCCGGCAGCGGCCAGCCCTTGACGATCGACGCGCGGATCCGCCCCGACGCTTGGCTTGCCTACGGTGTCAACAACGTGGCCGTCATAGCCTTCCACCAGGAGTGGAACTCCCACTTTGTCATCGAGGATTCCAAATGGGGCTCCAATCCAAAAGGCCCTGACGTGGTAAGCTCGGGTGCCACTCTGCTCACCGCACAGCAGTGGGCGTCGTCGGTCACTCTCGGGCAATGGCACCAGGTCAGGGTCGAATACGACGGCGACGAGATGGTTTCCTGCATCATCGACGGCGTGACGATTTCCAGCGTTGCCATGCCGCCGGATATCGATCGCAATACCCCTTGGACTCTTTCGCTCGGCAATTTCGATGGCGATCTCGACGAGCTATACATCACCCGCTCGATCATCATAGACGGGCCAGACATTACGTCTCCGGCAGTCGCTCTCAGCACTCAGTCGTCCACCGTCCGCGGCGAATTCATCGTCAGCGCCAGCTTTAGCGAGAACGTCAACGGGCTCGGGCTAGACGATATTTCCATAACAAACGGCAGCGCCGTGGCACTCTCTGGCAGCGGTAGCAACTACAGCTTCAGCATCGCTCCGGGCGCGGTCGGCGACGTCGCAGTCCAGCTGCTTGCCTCCGCCGCGTTTGACGCGGCCGGGAACCCGAGCGCCGCCTCGAATCTGCTCACCGTCGCCTTCCATCCAGATATCACGCCACCGACCGTCGCGCTCGACACCCAGTCGTTGAACGTCAGCGGCGATTTCACCGTCGGCGCCAGCTTTAGCGAGAATGTCAACGGGCTCGGGCTAGACGATATAGTTGTGACCAACGGCATCGCCTCCGCACTCTCTGGCAGCGGTAGCAACTACAGCTTCAGTATCGCTCCGGGCACGGCCGGCGGCGTCATCGTCCAGCTGCTTGCCTCCGCCGCGTTTGACGCTGCCGGCAATCCGAACAACGCTTCGGATCAGCTGAACGTCGCCTTCGATGACTCGCCGCCCGGAGGCGGGGACGAACAAATTGCAGACGCAAACACCGTCGCCCTCTACCACTTCAACTCTGACTACAACGACGCCAGCGCCAACCAACTCCACCTATCGATCGGCGGCAGCGTCCTCCTCAGCGCTGACAACCTCGGCTGGATGGAGACGCCCGCGGGCCAAGTTGCACGATTTGGAGAGATCGGAGATACGCTAAGCGTGGCGATTCCGGACAATCTAATGCTCGTCGCAGGTGACACGCGCCCCGTGACAATTGAGGCACGGATCTATCCGCGATCCTGGCTCGGATACGGTTTCGCCAACTTATCAATCATCACACTGGATCAAGATTGGGATACGAACCTGACGTTAGAGGATTCAAAATGGGGCTCTACCCCAAAAGGACCGAGCATCCTCAGCGCCGGGATCCCCATCACCACCGAGTCCCAGTGGGCGACGGTCGCCCCACTCGGCGAGTGGGCGCAACTACAGATCAGTTTCGACGGCAACAGCACGGTGTCTGCTTGGATCAACGGCCAGGCAGCTGGTTCGGTAGCGCTCACGCCAAACGTGGATCGCAACAATGACTGGGTGCTGACGATCGGCAATTTCGATGGCGACATCGACGAGCTCTACCTCCACCGCAGCGCACCGAGCGCCACATCCCAGAGCCAATTTACTGTCACCGCATCGCGGGCGGTCGCGGCAAGCACGCTCGCACAGAGCGGCACGACCACTTCCGAACTCGACGCCGATCCGGACGGCGATGGTCGGATCAACCTACTAGAAATCGCATTGGGATCCGATCCCGCGGCGAACGACGATGTTAGCATCGACCTCAACCGGAACCTGGACGGTGAGACCACGATCACCTTCCCGGTGCCGACCGCCTCCGGGGCAACGGCGACGGGTTACGAGAGCGCCGCGTTCGTCTACACGGTGGAAGTATCCCAAAACCTCGAAGACTGGGTGGCATGCGGCGTGACAGCGCTAAGCGAAGAGGCGATGCCGGACGATTTCAAGAAAATCACACTCCGGATCAACTCCAGCACCGAAGCAGCCAAGTTCTTCCGCCTGAAGATCACGACACGATAGGACTACTTGAGGGCACCTCCGAAAACCTCATGCGGGCTGGAGCTTGATAAAACCCCCGCTGTCTTCGTTGCTAAAGCGCCCACTATCACCAGATAGCTTAGCGTTTATCGCCTCGCCAGCGGGAATTTTCT
>JBLHKE010000730.1:0-4038 GCA_047619485.1 Verrucomicrobiales bacterium
CTCATCGCCACCGCGATCGCTCTTGAGCCACTTGAGCGCCTGGTCGGTCAGTCGGTCGGCGGTGTAACCTTTGGTCTCCAGTCGCTTGCCGTTGATGTTTAGGATTGGATCGAAGTAGGTGCCTTGGCCGCGGAAACTCACCCAGTGGTGGAAGCCCTTGCGCGGTTCGTCGTTGTCGTGCCCCATGTGCCACTTGCCGATCATCGCGGTGCGGTAGCCACTGCCCTGGAGGTATTCTGGGAAGAAGCGTGTGCCATCGGGGACTGCCCGCTGGTTGTCGACCACCCTGTGCCGGTGCATGAACTGACCGGTTAAAATCGAGGCGCGACTGGGAGAGCAGAGGGACGTGCTGACGAAGGCGTTTTGCAAATGGGCGCCGGCGCTTGCCATCCGATCGAGGTTTGGGGTTTCAAGAAACTCGGGTGCCTTTTCCATGAATCCCATGAAATCGTAGCGGTGGTCGTCACTGAGGATGACAACGATGTTCGGACGCTCGGCGGCGAGGGCGGTTCCGGCCAATAGCAGGAAGATAAAAGATCGGATCATGCCGCGATCTTGAACCAAGCTCGCGCGCAATGCAATCAGACAGGCGTCAGGAACCGTGTGGCGATTCGGGCAAAAAAGCAGACCGGGCTGAACCTTGCGGTTCAACCCGGCCATGCTTACTCACTCACTCACTCAAATTAAATCGAAAATTTCGAGGTTCATCTCAGCAGCTCCATCGCTGCCGCGTCTTGTCTGACCTTTTCTCTTCATCTAAGACGCACGAGTTCACGATCTGTTCGAAACTTTTGGCTTTTTTTCGCAAGGGCACCTCCGGAAACCTGCTGTGGAAATGGGGCGCAGAGAAAATTCCCGCTGGCGAGGCGATAAACGCTAAGCTATCTGGTGATAGTGGGCGCTTTAGCAACGAAGACATCGGGGATTTCATCAAGCTCCAGCCCGCATGAGGTTTTCGGAGGTGCCCGCAAGTGCCTAATTTTTAAGCCTATCTGATGCCACGTTAGCTTTTGCATCGAGGCGGGAATCGACTCGTCTCTCGCGCGTCCCATCTTTACCATCCGCAACCCATGTCCGACCTGCCGCAGCTCCAGCCCCTCGATTCCCATAACCAGAAACTCCGGGACAATGTCTATCCAACTGATTGGGCGAATCCCGAGCCGCATGGTCGATACAACCTAGTGGTGATCGGTGCTGGCACCGCTGGCTTGGTCGCGGCGGCCGGTGCGGCTGGATTGGGCGCCAAGGTCGCACTGATCGAGCGGGAACTGATGGGTGGCGATTGCTTGAACGTAGGCTGCGTTCCCTCCAAGGCGATCATCGCGGCTGCCCGGGTGGCGGCGACGGTTCGCGATGCGGGTGAGTTTGGCGTCGCGTCGCCTGAAAAAGTTGACGTGGACTTCGGCGCCGTGATGGAGCGCATGCGCAAGCTACGCGCCGATATCAGTCCGCACGATTCCTTCGAACGCTTCAAGGGGCTCGGCATTGATGTGTTCCAAGGGCAGGGGACATTCATCGCTCGGGACTCGATCGCGGTTGGGGGCAAGACTCTCAGTTTCAAAAAAGCGCTGATCGCGACGGGGGCGAGGGCTTCGGCCCCTCCGATCAGTGGCCTCGATGAGATCGACTATTTGACCAATGAGACACTGTTCTCCCTAACAGAACTACCAAAACGCTTTGCCATCATCGGCGCGGGGCCGATTGGCTGCGAGATGGCTCAGACCTTTGCTCGGCTTGGATCCGAGGTGTTCTTGGTGGAGAGCGAACACGGGGTTTTACCGCGTGAAGATCCAGATGCGTCGGCGATCGTGGCCAATTCGATGGAGAAGGATGGGGTGAAAGTTCTGTGCTGTGGGAACGATTTGAAACTCTCGAAGGCTGAAGGCGGTGGCGTGCGCCTGAGAGTCGATTCGCATGGCGAGAGTTACGACGAGGTGGTGGATCAGCTACTGGTGGCTGTCGGGCGGGCGCCCAACGTTGAGAATCTTGGGCTGGAGGTCGCTGGGGTCGAGTTCCACAAGAAAGGTGTGGTGGTCGATGATCATTTGCGCACGACGAACCGGCGTATTTTCGCTGCGGGTGATATTTGTTCGCCCTACCAATTCACCCACGCGGCCGATTTCATGGCGCGGGCCGTCATCCAGAACGCGCTGTTCATGGGGCGCTCGAAGGCCAGTAAATTGACGATCCCGTGGAGCACCTACACCTCGCCAGAAATTGCGCACGTTGGTTTGTATCCGAAAAATGCAGAGGAGAAAGGTATTGGGATTGATACTTACACCCAGGAGTTCGGCGGGGTCGACCGCGCGATCTTGGAGGGCGAGACTGACGGGTTTGTGAAAATCCACGTCAAGAAGGGCACAGATAAGATCGTCGGTGGCACGGTCGTCGCAACCAATGCCGGCGACATCATTTCCGAGATCACGATGGCCATGAAGAACGGGATTGGCCTCGGCGCGGTCGGGGCGACGATCCACCCCTATCCGACTCAGGCGGAAGCCGTGCGCAAACTCGGTGACCAATACAGCCGGACAAGGCTCACTCCACTGGTGTCGAAGCTGTTCAAAAAGTGGCTGAGTTGGACGCGGTAGGTAGCACGGAGTTGCTAAGAGACCAGTTTGTTGATGAGGATCACGCGCGTGTCCGCGATGTCGTCGTGCAGGCAGTTGCGATCGGTGCGGAAAATCAGGAGTGCGTCGACGAGGCCGATGATGGCACCAACCATCGGGATCAATCCGAGCACGCCAATCGCCAAGAATCGGTGTCCGATGATCCGACTTGCTTCAGCTTTCGAGCCATCAGTTCGCACGATCTTGGTTCCCATTGCCATCTTGCCAATGCTCTGGCCGCGGGTTGCCCAGAAATGGTAGTTGATTCCGATCCACACTGTCCATGCGATGACCGTTGCCATGATCGTTGGGATCAGTGGTTGCGTCTCCAACATCTCGAGGATGCCCACGCTGCTCCTGACACCGGTAACCATGAAGCCGGCCACCCATGCCGGGATCGAGATGATGCCGAGGACGATCCCGTCAATGAGGGCTCCGAGAAATCGCGTGCCAAGCGGGGCAAGGCGCATCTCGGTATTGTTTTCTTCACCCTCTGGATATGGGGTCGTGGTTGGGGCTGCGTATGGGTTTTCAGGTTCCATTGGGGGAAGGGTGTTGGTTGGTTTCCGCGCTGAGGTTCTGGCGTTGAATTGGTTGCTAAGGGCTTGTCAGTAAATAACTCCTACAATCTGCTGGTTATTTTGGCCATCACCCGCGTTAGCTTCCAACTCAAATAGCCCGCTATCATCGCTGAAATCTGCCTTGGTGCTGGCTAAAATTCTTGCGCATCTTTGTATGACTTATTTCCTGACAACCCCTAAGTCAAGGCGATGCGTCCGTGCCTTGACCGCTGCGAAGGATGGCCTCGATCTGATAGACATCCCTATTCGAGGCTTGGAATTCTGGTTTTAGTTTTACGACTAGTTTAGAGAGATCTACTAAGTGCCAGTCGGTGAACTGCCAGGCGCCATCATTGCCATCGTGTTCGATTCCGACGAGCAGGTGGTGGGCATCCTCGAGTATTTTGTTGGTTTCGGTTTTTGGTTCGAAGTAAAAAGTGCGCAGGGTGCTCTTACGACTGCGGTGCTCGAAAAGTTTTGGATCGAGGTAGGTGACACGGCCGCTTGCTCGGTGGGTTAGCTTTAGATCAGGGTAGCCCGAGCGCTGGGCCTTGCCGGCGGCGGTCGGAGGTAACTCGCAGTGGAACTCCTCGCTCGAGTTGAGTCGCTGCATGATCTCGTCTTCGAAGAAGCGGCTCGCCTCGTTGATGCGGCGTAGATCGCGCACCGGGCTGTCGTCCCGATTCAAACGATCGAGTGCCGCGCTGACCGCAGTGGAAATAGCGGCGATCAATTCGGCTCCGGGGCTGCTGTTGGCATTGACTGGTAGGACTTTTTTGCCGGTGCTGCCTTCGACCACGATGGGGAAGGGGACTGCCTTGAGCGCTTCACCTTGGGCTGCCAAATGGCTAATGGTCTCCAAGACGGAC
>JBLHKE010000731.1:0-4003 GCA_047619485.1 Verrucomicrobiales bacterium
CGCCGCCGCCGCCGCCGCCGCCGCCGCCGTAGCCACCGCCACCGCCGTAGCCGCCGCCACCTTTGCCACGGCCCTTGCCGCCGCCGGGTGGGCGCACCGATTCCTCTTTGAACTTGGTTTTCTCCTGCGGTTCTTTCACCCAGTCTGGGATCATCTGCAGGTTGGAAAGATCTAGTGGGTCAATCTCACTCATTGGTTCGTTTTCGTCGTATTGGTGCGTGCTTGCGTTTGGGACTCTTTGGTTTGCCGCAATAGTCGTTCGGGGGCAAGGAAAATCCAAGAGTTGCTCAGGACTAAGGGAAGTGGGGTTCGATGCCCTCGTGGCGATTGCATAGCTCACGTATTTCTTTTTTCCCCATCAATATAAAGGCGGTGGACAGCGCGTCTGCTAGGGCTGCGTTGGGTGCGAATGCCCAAGCATTCTGCTTTTTCAAGGTGGCCGGTCGGGCGGTGCGTGGATCGATGATGTGCAAACCCTGAACATCGAAACCGCTACCACTGAAGGCGCGATTGGCTAGCTGGACTGGTGTTTCGTTGGCCGTGCCGGTGCCGATGTTCCAACCATCCTGCCCGCGTGGGGGATCGAGGGCTAGAAGGGTGCTGCCACCAGCGTCGAGTAGCGCCCGGGGGATATGCCACTCACGAAGGTGTGCCGCCATCTGGTCGAGACCGTAGCCTTTGCCGATCCCACCGAGATCCAGGTGGAGGTCGTCGGTTTTCACTCCGGCGCGCAACTGGCCGTCTTGGAGAATGAGTTTGTCCATGCCGATTGCCTCTCGGGTGGCTGCGATTGTTTCTTCGCTGGGTTCGAGTTCTGTTCCGTCGGGCGAGCGCCAGATGTGGAACAACGGTCCGATGGTGATGTCGAACACGCCGCCGGTCTCCCGGTAGAGTTCGTTGGCGAGGTGCAGGCAGTCGTAGGTCGCCAGGCTGATGTCGATCACCTCGCCGGCGTCGAGGTGGTTCAGGCGGGAGATATCGCTCGAATCTTTGAAGCGGCTGAGTTCGTTCTCGAGTAGGTCGAGGTCTTTGAAGGCCTCAGTGCAGACTCCATTGGCGTAGGTCTCGCTCTCGCCGGTCACGTAGATGGTGAACTCGGTGTTCATCGCTAGGTGGCGGAACGAGTGGATCTCGCTGGCGCTGCTCATAGATCCGGGTGAGCTTTATCGAATAGCGCCTGCTGGTAGAACAAGTAGATCCAGATGCCCTCGCGCAGGTTAGCGGGGGTGTAGGTGTAGGCGTCACCGAGCTTCGCCTGCACCGCGTCGAAATGGGTGTCGTCGGTGATCACGACCAAGGCGTCTTCGACCTCCTGGACGCCCGGGGTCGGATTGATGCGGTAGTTGCGGAAATACCACGGGATCGGCCAGCCACTCTCGTCGTGGATGATGCGGATGATGGTGTTCTCTTTCTCCGGGCTGACGTCGAGCAAGGTCTGCAGCGGTTCAACGATGTTGTTGATGAAGCCGGTGGTGGTGTGGCCTAAGACGTAGGGATTGCGGTCCTCCATCGCGTAGATTGGAGATTTGCCGAGGTAGGGGAAACTGGCGGTATGGGACTGGCCGGCGAGCTGTTTGATGCCGAAGAAGAGAGCGGCGCATAGCGCGATCTGGAGCGGTAGGCGTCGTGCGAGTCGCAGCAGGGCGTAGAAGCCAAAACCGGCGAGGATCATCGCGGCGTGCAGGGCGGCGAGGATCGACCAAGGTGTTTTATAAGGGATGATCGAGTAGAACGCGAACGAGAACAGCGTGTAGAGCGCGAGCGTCTGGGCGAGGATGCGCGTGTTGGACGGGAGTTTTCGCCAGGTGAAGGCGGCGACGATGCCAACCGCTGCTAAAATCAATGTCAGGGCTTCCGACCAGGAAAAGCCGTCGGACATCTCCTTGTGGAACAGCAGCTGCAGGTAGTAATACCAAGGTTGCTCGTGCCCGGCCGATCCACTAGCGCGGGAAAAGTAGTTGGTGTAGGTGCGGTAGCTGTCGCCGATGGCGGACGGGCTGTTGAAAAACACCGAGTAGAGTGCTGCGGAGAGCAGGAGCGAGATCGGTAGCGCGATGGCGAGGTGGATGGCGATCTTGCGTAGGTCGGTGAAGCGCAATTTGAACCAGAGGGGGGTGATCATACCGACGATCAGGGCTGCGAACACCAGCGCGACGATCGAGATGCCGAAGGTTTCCTTGGTCGCGTGCATCACCGCACCACAGAGACCGGCGCAGATCAACCACGCGAGGTGTTGAGAAAGTAGGTAGCGCCAGATGCAGAGGAGGAACAGCAACAGGAAGAATACCATGGGCACCTCCATGATGTAGTAGCGGCTGTAGAATCCCATCATCGGTGAGACCGCAGCAAGCAAGGCGCTGACGATGGCGGCTGGCGTCCCGAGCCAGTGGCGGAAGGCGAAGGCCGTGAGCGCGATGATGCCGAGGCCGAAAAGGGCAGGGGTGAGGCGCAGTAGGGTCTGGCTGGTGTCGTTGAAGGAGGAAACCCCGGCGGCTTTGGCGATCGGGAGGGTGAAATAGAGCAGGCCGGGGCCATGGCCGTCATCGGGGAGGTAGTCGAACGTGCCTTCTTCTAAAAGTTGGCCGAATCGCGCTGCCTGGACAGCCTCGTCGAGGTGCATCGGGCGTAGTTCGAGTGACGGGAGCCGCAGCATGCCGCCGATGACGAGCGCAATGGCGAGGCCGAGGTAGAAGGCGCAGTGGCTGAGGCGCTGTTTGGTTTTTTGATCCAAGGTGGTAGGCGACCTTGTGTCAGGGATGCGGGGGGCGCAAGTGCTGGCTGCAAGAGAATAGCGCGACTAGGAGAATGGAGAACTGTTTGCGGGTCGTTGCGATCCGGTCGCGTAGCTCTAGAATCGCGTGTGGCAAATGTGCCCGAGAGAGAGCCTCACTTGCGGACGGATTGTCTCGACACTGCGAGGGCAGGCAACGTGCGTGAAATGTATTCCACGGGGTGCGACTCCGTGCTACGAGACCAAGGCTTCGTCCTGGAGGATCTCGCCGACGGTCTCGATGAGTGTTGGCAGTGGGTAGGGCTTCTGCAGGAAGTGCACGTTGTGGCCTTCCAGCATACCGAGCAGGTTGTGTTTATCGGTGTAGCCGCTGGAGAGCAGGGCACGCATGTCGGGGAACTTCTCCAAGATCTTCTCGAGCATGTTGATGCCATTGCCATCGGGGAGGACGGCGTCGGAGAAGATTAGGTCGAACTGTCCCTCATACTTCCCGAAGACCTCGTTCGCCTCGCGGATCGAACCTGCCTCAATGATGTCGTAGCCGTTTTGCTGCAGTGCTTCCGAGACGAAGTGGCGCACGCCAGGCTCGTCCTCGACGAGGAGGATTCTCTGGCCGCTGCCGGTGAAATTCCTCTTTGCGCGGGTCTCTTTTTGAATCTCGGCCTGGCGTGCCTGGTCGCCGGACGCGCTCGGGAGGAAGATGCGAAATTTGGTACCTTTGCCGAGCTCGCTCTGGACATCGATGCCGCCGTCGTGCTGCTCGATGATGCCATAGACAACAGCGAGCCCGAGACCGGTGCCGTCGAGTCCCTTGGTCGTGTAGAATGGTTCGAAGATACGTGCGATGAGTTCGGAATCCATGCCCGTGCCCTCGTCGAGTACTTCGATGCAGGTAAATGGTCCAGAAGCTTTCTCGCCACCGATGAGTTTGATGTCATCGACTGGCCCGTCGTAGTTGCCCGCCCGCAGGCGGATGGTGCCGCCCGCGGGCATCGCGTGGCGGGCGTTGATGACGAGGTTCATGAGCACCTGCTCGATCTGGCCGACGTCGGCGCGCACCGGGAAATTGCCTTCCTCGAGTTCCGTCACGAGACTCACGTCCTCGCCGATGATGCGGATGAGCATGTTCTCCATGTCAACGATGGCGGCGCCGAGGTCGAACACCGATTTCGCGATGACCTGCTTGCGGCTGAAGGCGAGCAGCTGGCGGGTGAGCGAGGCGGCGCGGTCGGCAGCCTTGCGGATCTCGTTGAGATCGTTGGTGCGCGGGTC
>JBLHKE010000732.1:0-3997 GCA_047619485.1 Verrucomicrobiales bacterium
TGCTGAACCTCAGCCTATCAGGAGGCATCTCCGGCATCTTCGTCCTGACGCCATAAGTTAATAGCGGAATCAACCCGCTTGATTCGGGGCTGTTCCTTCACTGGGGCAGCCCCGATTTGCGT
Organism: Verrucomicrobiales bacterium; assembly: GCA_047619485.1. Lineage (GTDB taxonomy): Bacteria > Verrucomicrobiota > Verrucomicrobiia > Verrucomicrobiales > DEV007 > JBLHKE01. The sequence goes on from JBLHKE010000732.1 coordinate 123, forward strand.
CTGGGTTGTAGTCTGGAGATCCAGCCTCGGACGCTAACTGGGAGGGAGGGCGTCCAGCCCACTCAATGGCCGCCCCCTCCCCTCCCAGTAATTTCCCAAAAGCCCTAAAGGCCACGCTATGATTGTAGCTCAACCTGGCACCGATGGGCGCCGACCCCACCGCATCGCTGATGCCCTCGACGGCTTCCCTCACTGATATTGCCTCCGATTTCGGTGCTATTCCAATCTGCCGCCCCGCCATCCCATCGGCTGCCCCTCCCCCGCCTACGTTGACAAGGCTGGCCGGACAGCTAAACTCCCACTTACTCACCTCCCCCTCCCGGATCGAGGCGACTCTCCGCTGGCATCCATGCAAAAACGGCTCAAAAAAATCTACCGCAATTCGGTCCCGAACGCGCTCGCCGGCCCGATCAACTCGATCTACCGGAAGTTCAACAACCCGAACCCTAAGGTTCCGATCCACGAGGCTCAGATCCTCGATGAACTCAAAGCTTTCTTCGTCCACCTGCCGCGCACCGGAGGAACCTCGGTCGAACAGGTGCTGCGCCCGCTCACACAGAAAGACCCGCTCTTCGGCCACACCACCGCCGCCGAGTTCCAGATGATGTTCCCGGAACAGTGGAAACAATACTACTCCTTCGCCTTCGTCAGGAACCCTTGGGACCGGCTCGCCTCGACTTTTTTCTACGTCCAACGCAGCCACCGCAATAGTTTCTTCGTCAAAAATTTTGTCCTCCCCCACCGCGACGACCTCAGCGCCTTCGTCGTCAACATCCTCAAGGAAAACCCGACCGCCGCGTTCATGATGGAGCACTTCCGGCCGCAGTTCACCTACGTGTGCAATCCCGACCGCAGCATCGCCGTCGACTTCGTCGGCCGCTTCGAGCAAATCAACGAGGACTGGAAAGTGATCGCAGAAAAACTCGGGATTGATACCCCGCTCCCCCACACCAACCACAGCACGCGCGACCACTACAGCAAGCACTTCACCAACGAGGCTGCCGAAGCAGTCGCGCAAGTCTACCGGGAAGACATCGAGCTGTTCGACTACAAGTATTGATCCGACGGGGCACTAACACCGTGCGATTCTCGAAATAAATGAAATTGTGAGGCACTTGTCTGACCCGACACCAGCCTTAGGCCAAGAGCCTTGATCGTCGTAGCCTAGGGCAGAGCAACGCGTCGCAAACCGAAGGTCTACATAGATCGGGGTTCCAAGCCAGAGCATAAACACCGGCCCGGATTGGAAGTCCGGTCTCCGTATTTTGCGGCGGCGAGTCACCACTACGACAATAATCCCGGCAACAGAAGGTGCTGGCTCGGCGGGTAGTTCATTTCTGCGCAGCAAACCTCGATGGGGAGTGTAGCATTACCAAAGATGGAAATTGAACGACGCGCTAGCACGCCAGAAGATGACGGTGTGCTGTTCGAACTTTTTTGTAGCGCTCACCAGCACAAATTCAGCGCCATGGAGCTCCCAGCCGATCAGCTCGAACAGCTCCTAAGGATTCAGTTCGAAGGCCAGCGCCGAGATTTCCAGCAGCGCTATCCAGACGCGGATTTTGATCTCATATCGCAATCCGGAGCGGTGATCGGGCAATGGTTCGTGTGCCGGCGGCCTGATCATTTCCTGGTGGTAGACATCACCTTCCTGCACGGCCATCGAACAGGAATCGCAACGCAGATCGTAAGAGATTTACTAGATGAAGCCCACCGGGAGGGCAAAGCGGTAAGAGCACACGTCGAAGCGATGAACCCGGCGCGTCAATTGTGGCTGCGACTCGGCTTCCAGCGGGTCGGTGGAGACGAAGCCTATTGGGCGCTTGAGTGCCACCCCCCCTCGACTGCAGCCCCCAAATAGCAGGACTTGCTGCTCAAGGCTCCAGGATTGCGACGAGCCTGATGAATCTCCGGACGGCATCCATCGATGCCGCCGGAGCAAGGCTTCTGAGAGTGACGAGTTCCATGCCGCTTCCATCCGCCTACCGATCGACAAGCTCGAACTCTGCCCCCCCCTGCGGTCAACGAATCCAAATCGCCCGACACCTCGACGGCGAGAGTCACGTTGCCAAGAAACTGCCGCTGCCGGTAGCTGATCTCTAGATACCCTGAATGTGAAACAGCGGTCGATAGTCCAACACCCGAATCCGGCTGCCTGGCTGACAGTCCGGTAGCGAACTCCAGCACGTTTGCGATCCGGCCTCCCTCTGGATCAGCAAGCGCAGAACTGATCGTCAGGTTTTTCAATTCGTTGGCGTCGAACTCAAGCAAACGCCAGCCTTCGAAAACCAACGAAGGCTCGACGGCCTCGAGAACGCTGTCGACCGGCACATGGGTGAACACATGGGTGATTCCGGACGGCCAATCGATTGTCACGTTTCCAACCACACCGGCATGTGAGCCGAGTCCAAAGTGACAGATCTTCTCGCTCTGCGAAAGGTAGTTGCTGCCGCCATTCACTTCGCGCACCTAGGACTGCATCCCCGGCCCTGCCGAAACGCTCACACGGGCATTAATGCCATCGCAGTTGGAGACAATGCCGGCAGCCTTCACCCGTAGCTAGTGATTGCCGGTGTCGGTCGTGTTCCTATCAAACCTCGGTGTTCCAGCGTTGTTGGCGATGAACACATCGGGATCGCCATCCTTGTCGTAATCTGTGCCACCTGAGCCAGGAGTTGTCGAGTGACGATGGCCACTCAGACGATCAGGCCGCTCCGCCTCCAAATCCAAAGGAACGTGTCATCCGCCTCGATCGACCTCTCGAATCCCAGTCGCTCGAACAAGCGCTCGGCGGGCGATTGTCTATCGATGTGGCCACTGACAGTTCTGCCTAAACCGAATTCTTCACACAGCCCTGTAATCAGCTTGGTTCCGATGCCTTGACCACGGAAGGCTTCCAGGAGAACAAAATCGAGGATGCGAATTTCATCAGGCCGAGGATCGATTGACAATCGGCCGACTGGTTCGCCATCGGCGAGGATGATCGTGAACTGCGCAGCGGGAAACTCCCTACCATAGGCAAGTGTCTGAGATCGGAACTGCCCTTCGACAAACTGTTCCTGCTCCGCAAGCGACCAACCGGAAGCGATCATTTGCTCAACTTTGGTCGAAAAGAAGACATTGAGCAAAAACGGCTCATCTTTGGCGTTAATCGGTCTAAGGTCAATTTTCATGATCCTAGAATGATCAGATGCTTACCTAGAGGGTGTCAATCGTTGCCTACAATCAGTGAATTCCGTTAGAATCTAAAAGCCCCTTGCAGGGCTTACGCATCAAAAACGTAAGCCATTTTCGCATTTTTTGATTTAATACTGAACCTGACAGAGTAGGTGCATACTGATTGCCGATGGACAAAAATACACCATCTATAAATTGTGATCCTGTTAGTATCATTTCAAAAATCGAGGATCCGAGACGTGAGCATGGGCGCTTTCACAAGATCGAAGATATACTCACGATTGCTCTGTGCACGATCCTTTGCGGCCACTCGGAGTTCACTGAAATAGCTTTTTTTAGTAAGATTAGGAAGAAGTGGCTTCAGGGTTTTCTCGAACTCCCCTATGGAATCCCGAGCCATGATACATTTCGCAACGTCTTTGCTGCAATTGATCCGAAGGAGTTTTTAGGACTCTTCATGCGCTGGACTGAAGAGGTCTGCACGATCAGTGAGGGAGAGATCGTCGCACTTGATGGAAAAGCGCTCAGGGGGAACTAAGGGCTTGTCAGTAAATAACTCCTACAATCTGCAGGTTATTTTGGCCATCACCCGCGTTAGCTTCCAACTCAAATAGCCCGCTATAATCGCTGAAATCTGCCTTGGTGCTGGCTAAAATTCCTGCGCATCTTTGTATGACTTATTTCCTGACAACCCCTAA
>JBLHKE010000733.1:0-3993 GCA_047619485.1 Verrucomicrobiales bacterium
AATTTCCGGTGAGCGAGAGCCTAAGAAGCAGTTTCCCCGAATCGTTCAGCTGTCTGCCATAGCCGCCCACACCGCCATGGGGATTCGATTGCCTGTCGATGCGGATCAGCGAGATCAAGCGCCGATCGCCTGGTTCTAGTTCGAAGCGATCGCCGCGACGCAACAGGAGCTCCGGAACCGAATCCTCGCCCCCACGGTGCAGCCAGACCCCTTGATCGATGTTCATTTCTCCTGAACCGACCGGGGCGCTACTCAGCTGGGCGACAAAAGTGATCGCGCCGACATCGTTCGAGACGAATCCGGTGAAGTGGCGGTACTGCGCGCCGGTGTTGTTTGCCGGTGCGCCTTCCCGCGCAATCAGGTGAAGACTGCCGCTGGGATCGGAGCGCCACAGACTACCGTCATTCGACGCGTCGACACCGTCCCCAGCAAGGAACGCCCGGAAGTAAATGGAGCCATCGTCCGCAATCGCCATCTCCTCGAAGCCCCCGAACGCCGCCGAGGCATCCGGAGGGAGACACGGCGCCGGCTCGCCCTCGCGGGCGACGAGCTCGATCTCACCGGATCGGTCGCTCCAGATCCCCTCGTTGTTGGTGCTCGTCACACCCTCGCTTGGAGCGAGCCCGGCCCGGAATACGATGTCGCCTTCGGAGTTGATCGACTCCGCCAAGAATCGGCTGAAGCTCTCATCCGTCCCGGGGGCGGGATCCCCCTTGGTGACGATGATGCGGAGAGATGAAGGCTTGCCTGCAAGAATGGCCGCCGCTGGGGCTGGCCGGAGATTTGCCGCGAACACCACCTCTCCACCCTCGTTCGCCACCACTCTCGCGTAGGTGTGACCAAAAATGAAACCCGGGATCGGCGAGCCACTTCCCTCACGGGCGATCAGGCCATTGCGCGTGCCCCAGATCCCCGTGTCGTCGAACTGGCTGACTCCCTCGCCACCGCCAGATCCCAAGACGAGGTGCGCCGCGTGGAAGAGTTCGCCACTCCCGTCGAGCGCCGGCTGGTGAAGGGCGGCAAACTCCGCTCCGCCTGTCCCGGGTGCCTCCGACCCGACGGCAGCGACCATCCCGCTGCCGAGAAACTGACCGCGCCCGGAATCCGTCAGCGTCTCGAACGTAGTCTCCCCGGCGTCGTTGATCGCCAGGTGCGAGAACCGCCACTCTCCCTGCTCACCCTCGAGTGGCGGCCCGATCGAGATCGCGACCGGTTCAAGACTTCCGGAGGCATTGGTGAACAACCCGCGCTTGGGCGAAGCATCGATGGCCGCCTCGAACAGCAGGTGACCGTCGTCGTTGAGGGCGGCTGAGCCGAAGGTACGGAACGCGGCATCGGGGGGAATCATCGTCTCCGGATCACCGGCCCGCGGCACACCATCGCGACGCAGAGCAACCACGTCGAGGAATCGCTCCCCCGGCGACATCGCGATCGCCAGCACGATGACGCGGAAGGTCTCAGTCGAGGTGTTGCCCGCACCGTCAGTCGCGCTACAGCGCACCTCGTGGACGCCGATCCCGAATCGGTCCGTATCCGGTGGATCACAGATGACAGGGATCTCGGCACCGCTCGAATCTAGCGCACGCAGCCCAGCGAAGCGAACCGTCGCCGTGCCGCCCGCCTCGATATTGGCGACGATGTCCTTCGCTCCGACGATCACCGGCGGTGGCGGGCTGCCGCGGAAGGCGATGTTGTCGAAATCGATGCGCTCAGCGTCTTCGGTCGAGTTGGTCGACGTCTCCACCACCAGCTGCGCCTCCCGCCAGGTCTCCGGTATTTCTGCCCAAATCGGCAAGTAGCTCAGGCCGGCGATCGCGTCGATCTCGGCACCCTCGAGATCGATCACGTCGATCTCCTCGCCCCCACCGCTGCGCACGAATACGCGCAGCCGGTCACCGTCCTCGTAGGTCGTCAGGCGTGCCGCGACATCGAGGGTCACCGACACTTCGAACCAGCCGACCAGGTCGACGGTATCGAAGGTTGTGCGGGCACGCAATGAGCTGTGGAAAAAGATCGGGCTCGTCGGGGTGGTCGAGGTCGTCGCTTTGCCGAGGCCCGGTGTTGCCCCGTCCTCGGCGATGATGTCGGTGCTGAACCCGAGCTCCACATCGCCGCCGCCCGGCGTGTGGTTGGCAGCACCATCTGCCGGCTCGTCGAAGTTGGTGAACGCGAACGCCGGATCAAGCTGCGGCGGTCCGGAGCCAGCCTCGACCTCGACGATGCCGTGGTAGGGAGTGCCAAGGAAGTCGGAGCTTGCGTCGCTCTGATCTCCCCAGCCCTCACCCCGCAGGAAACCCGTAGGCGTGATCGCGACATAGATCTGTCCGCCGAAGAAATTGTCGGGCTGCCCGTTCGCCCACCCGCGGTAAGTAGACGGATCACCGCTCACCCATTCGAAGCTGTCCGGTGTGCGCGCATCGTTCAGGCCGATCCACAGGTTGCGGGTGGTGCCGCCGAAGTTGCGGAAAGTATTGACGACCCAGTCGTCCTCCGCAGCGTTGTTAATGGTCGCTAGGTTGCCACCGAGCTGGCGCGCCTCGGCCTGCGAGTGGATCCATGTGGCCGATTCCAGCAAGTAGTAACTGTTGCCGTTGGCCGGGTTGACGATCGGCCCGGTGAGAATGCCTGCACGCGCCGTGTCGGGCTGGATGGCGATGGACGCACACAGCAGGGTGAGAAGGCTGGTGACCGCTAGGCGGAGTCGGGATTGGAAATAGAGGATCATGGTCTTCGGGTCGTGGAGGTCGCCTTGGCGAGGATGGATCATTCCACCCCGGCGGTCGGCACCTTGGAATACTCTGATCCGCCCCGAAAGGTTACGGTTACATCAAGATTTTCTTGGCTTTTTCCCCCTTTTATTCCCGTCCTTCGAAAAATCGCTGAAGGAGCCTTGTTGCCTGCTACCGCGTAGTCGTAAGGTCAAAATACTCGGACGAGAGGACTGCGCTTTGAGATTAGTATAAATCGTGAATGAAAACGACGGAATCTGAGCCGAAGACGAGTTCGTCTTTTGTCGGGCAGTCTGGCAGGCCACAGAAAATCTGCGGACGATAGAGCTGACCCCGAGACCAGGTCATAGCAATCCCACGTCCCCACCCCACCACTCTAACTTGGACGGTCCTACGCCACCTCGCGGTGGTAGTAGCGCAGCATTCCTCCGAGGCGCTCCCGGCACCGGACATCGCCAATCTCCCGGCCAACTTCTTCGCCGGGATCGATGATCCGGTTCCCCAGACCCTGGTGGTTCCGCTCCCCGTGGTAGTGGGCGACGAACTCCCCCACCGCCCGCGCTAACGAGCGCTGGCCGAAGAAGATCATCTGGTCGAGACACTCGGATTTCAACGATCTCATGTAACGTTCGATTTGGGCGTTCAAATTTGGACTCCTCGGCGGCAGTAGGACGACCTCGGTATCTGTCATTCCTTCCAAGTAGGTGCGCAGCGGCTGGAACTTGGTGTCCCGGTCTACGAGCAGGTGGCTCGCGTCATTCAGGAACCCGCCGCAGGCAGTCAGGTTGCGAGCCGTCTGTCTGATCCAGTCACCGTCAGGGCATTCGGTGATTCCCGCGATCTCCACGCGGCGGGTGTTCAGACGCATGGCGACAAGGACGTAGAACGTGGTCAGCCCGCTCCTCGTCCACACCTCGACGGTCGTGAAGTCGATGGCGGCTATGGATTCCCAGTGCGCCTGGAGGAACGTCTTCCAAGTCGTCGTCTGTTTCCGAATAGGTGCCAGTTCGATACCATGTTCTTTGAGGACGTTCCCGACGGTAGTGTCCGAGATTTCGTGGCCGAGGTTGGCCAGCGCTCCCTGAATGCGATCATAGCCCCACGCGGGGTTCTCCTTGGCCGTGCGGAGGACTAGCTGGGCAACCTCATCGGGTATCGGCGGCCGTCCGGGAGCCTTTTTCCGCCGGTCGCTGTAGTCCCATTTCGCTTTGATGAGCCGCCGGTGCCAGCGCAGGATCGTGTCGGGCGTGACGATGGTCGTGAG
>JBLHKE010000734.1:0-3990 GCA_047619485.1 Verrucomicrobiales bacterium
GTAGAGGTTGGTCGCTTCGCCGGGGTCGGCGGCCAGGTTGTAGAGCTGCCCTGGAGCATCCGGTAGTGTTTCCGTTAGGGCGTATTTCGCGAGGATACCGGTGCTGTAGCCCTTTTCGTGCAATATCTCACCGAGCGTGAGCGTGCCTGGTTTTAGGTATCTGGGTTCACCGGGGCCTTCGAAGGCCTCGCCGCCGCGGCCAGTCGATCGGTAGATTTGTTGTCCGGAGAACAAGCCGTAGCGCGATGGCGAACAGATGGTCGACGGGCTGTGTGCATCGGTGAAACGGATCCCCTCGGCGGCCATCTGGTCGAACCGCGGAGTTTTGTAGGCCGCCTCTGGGTGGTAGCAGGAGAGATCGCCGAAGCCGAGGTCGTCGGCGTAGATGATGACAATGTTCGGCAACTTTGCAGCAGCGGCCGAGGCGACTCCGCAGAGGAGGAACGTGGCGACGGTAGCTGCCTTCACGAGTGAGAAACGGATTGATGGTAGGTGTTGTCGGAGCGTTTCTTGGGTAGTCGGATGGGATGCGTATCCTCGTGCAGTTGAACCCCGCCGCAACTACTTGGCAGCAGCGGACGCCGTCCCGGGGGTCGACAATCAGGAGCCGCGGAGTGCAGGAGGAAGTAGTTTTGTTCCGACAGATCGCCTCGAGTAGAACCGGGCTGGGCGCTTGCTCCAGTGGCGTCTCATCCCGCAAGCAAACTGAGCGACCGAAAAAGCGGAATTTATTCGCTGGAACTCGCCTCTCAGGTTGGTAGTCTTTTACGACAGTCGTCGGATCATTTCTGATATCACAACCCCTCTCAGGATCAGCACATTCACAAAATCCTTATCCTGAGTGTGAAACGTGTAAAAATTTCTCATGCTGCGAAAGCAAAATTTTTAATCTTTCGGGTTGGATGGAATTGATAGGACTGCTAACTGTTAAGCCACACGAAGGAACATGCCGGATTCATCCCCAAATGATTCGCCCGCCGAACCGCTCACTGCGGAGCAGGCGGACGCGATCCAGTCAGCCAAGCCGCTCCCACCGCGGCCGCGGCCTGCGTTTACTCGCAAGTCGAAGCTAGGTGCCCCCGCATCTACGCCAACGGTCGATCTCTCCGACATCCCCGAGGCGGTGCCGCTAGAGGATATCCCGGAAGGCATCCCGCTCGCCAAAACGTCTGCCCCTGCCCCTGCGTCGGCTCCGGCTCCGGCATACCGGCTGCCCGGCGCCATGCCGCAACCTGCGATGCGCACCCCGGGTAATCACCCGATCCGGCCAAAGAATACCCCACAGAATCGCTTCCCTGACGTCTCGGCCCAGCAGCAGGATGCGCCTCCAGAACGCGTGGCGATCGACAAGTCGAGGATCGCCACTTTCGACAAATACGAGCGTGGTGAGTCTGTCGTGAAACCGCTCGAGAAACTCCCTGGTGTGGAGTCGCGGCAGGTGCAACGCATCGAGAAACCGAAATTCCTCGATGGCGAATTGCCGCGCACGATCGAGCGCGGTGTGCAGTACCCGCTTCCGGGTCGCGTGATTTTCACCTCGATCATGCTGTTGACTTTCAAGCTCGTGTTCGCACTGACCATTGTGATCCTACCGATCGTCGCATTTTTTGCGAGGGAGTTCATGGGCTATGCGATCATTCTTCCGGTGGCGCTGGTCGTGTTCGGACTTATGTTCGTCATCTCTGGCAACCGCACCCGCTGCCGTATCTGCAGCTGCCACATGTTCTACAACCGTCGTTGCTTCAAGCACCAGAAAGCGCACCGCCTGTTCGGCCTCGGCCACGGTGGTAGCGCGGCACTGCACGGGCTGCTCTTCAAGTGGATGCGCTGCATGTATTGCGGCACCGCCATCCGATTGCGCCCGGCCAAGGAGAACTCTGAGGAAGCCGAGATGAGGCGCGCCGCGGAGGCGCAGCAACCCGACTACGATAAGAGCCTGATCAAACCGCGCTCACCGCGGTAACACAGGTTTACGCCGTTGGCGTTGGGAAAGTGGACTTGCAGTCCGCTTCGGCCGACGTTCAGGATAGCCAGTGCAACAGGGGCGCTGTCCAGCGGGTCTACTTTCCTTACTCACTCGCGGTTCTTCGTGTCGATCGAGATCGTCACTGGCCCGTCGTTCACCAGCGCGACTTTCATGTCGGCACCGAACTCACCGGTCGCGACGGGATTGTCGATTTCTTTTCCTAATCGAACAATAAAATCTTCGTAGATCGGCACTGCGACCTCCGGGCGGGCGGCGCGCAGGAAGGACGGGCGATTTCCCTTCTTGGTGCTCGCGTGGAGGGTGAATTGGCTAATTAGGAGCACCTCGCCAGCCACATCCGCCAGCGAGTTATTCATGTTGCCATCGGCGTCGTCGAACACGCGCAGCTTGGCGATTTTCCCCACCAGCCATGAGGAGTCCTCATCGCCATCGCCATCCTCAATGCCCAAGAGCACTACGAAACCGCGCCCGATCGCAGCTCGAACCTCCCCATTGATCGTGACGGAGGCTTTGGAGACTCGTTGGATAACAGCGCGCATAAAACTAGTTCAGATGACTTAAACGAGTGGCCAAACTAGCTCGGAAAGCGCCTGTCGCACGGGGTTTTTGCGTTTGACCATCACGGCAGAAGGGGACAATGTGAGCGCCCCCCTCGACCCGGAGGTCTTGGGGGTTTTCCTAACAGCAACTCTACTCAAACGTTCCAACGACATGCCCGCAAAAGTTTACACATGTGATGACGCCGATCTCGGCAACCTCGAAGGTAAGACCCTCGCCGTCATCGGCTTCGGTTCCCAAGGCCACGCCCACGCCCTCAACCTGAAAGACAGCGGCATGAACGTCATCATCGGCCTCTACGAGGGAAGTTCCTCGAAGGCCGCTGCCGAAGCGAAAGGCTTCGAAGTCCTCAGCAATGCCGAGGCCGTCAAGCGCGCCGACATCATCTTCCTCGCCGTCCCGGACACCGCCGCTGCCGGCGTTTACGAGGCCGATATCCGCGACAACCTCACCGAGGGTAAGACGCTGCTTTTCAGCCACGGTTTCGCCGTCCACTACGACACCGTCAAGCCACCGGCTGAGATCGATGTCATCATGGTCGCACCGAAGGGGCCGGGGCACATCGTGCGCCGCCAGTATGAAGAAGGAAAAGGCGTGCCATCGCTGATTGCCATCTACCAGGACAAGAGCGGTAGCGCCAAAGCCAATGCGCTCGCTTGGGCGAAGGGCATCGGCGGCACCCGCGGTGGTGTCATTGAGACCACTTTCAAAGAGGAGACCGAGACCGATCTGTTCGGCGAGCAGACCGTGCTCTGTGGCGGCGTTAGCGCTCTCGTCATCGCTGGCTACGAGACCCTCGTCGAGGCTGGCTACCAGCCGGAGATGGCCTACTTCGAGTGCTTGCACGAACTGAAGCTCACCGTCGACCTGATGAATGAGTCGGGAATCGCTGGCATGCGTTTCTCCATCTCCGAGACCGCCGAGTGGGGTGACGTCACCGTCGGGCCGAAGATCATCGATGCCAGCGTCAAGGCGCGCATGAAGGATGCCCTCACTGCCATCCAGAACGGCGAGTTCGCCAAGGACTGGATCAAGGAGAACGAGGACGGCCAACCGCGCTTCAAGAAGCTCCGCGCTGAAGGCGAGGCGCACGAGATCGAGCAGATCGGCACCCACCTGCGCAGCCTTATGCCATGGATCGAGAAGCGCGATCTCGGTGGCAGCCAGGCGAGCTACTCGTAGTCCTGCCCGACCAGAAAAACTTCGCAACCGCCGCGTGTCGCAAGACGCGCGGCGGTTTTTTTGTAGAATAGCGGGCGGCAAGCATCTCTCCGCGTGCCGTCAGCTAGTGCTGATTTCTAACTGGAGAGCCTTCCAACCCTAAGGGCACCTCCGAAAACCTCATGCGGGCTGGAGCTTGATAAAATCCCCGCTGTCTTCGTTGCTAAAGCGCCCACTATCACCAGATAGCTTAGCGTTTATCGCCTCGCCAGCGTGAATTTTCT
>JBLHKE010000735.1:0-3988 GCA_047619485.1 Verrucomicrobiales bacterium
GGAGAACGGACTGGTGTATGTTAGCGGTGAGGAGCGCGGCGAGATCCTCGTGCCGGGGATCTATCTCAAAGGCCGTGACGTGGAGGTTGGCGATGTCCTAGAGGTGTTCGTCTACCGCGATTCGGAAGACCGCCTGATCGCGACCACCGAGACGCCGATCGCGATGGTCGACGAGTTCGGGTTTTTGGAAGTGGTGGCAGTGAACCAGAAGGTTGGCGTGTTCCTCGACTGGGGGCTCGGCAAGGACCTGCTGCTGCCGTTTCGCGAGCAGAAGGAGAAGCTGTCGATCGGCGAAAAAACGGTCGCTCGCATTCTCGTCGACGAGCAGACCGATCGCATCGTCGCGTCGACGCGGATCAACCGCTACCTCGACAACTCGAGCCCTACCTACGATTCTGGGCAGGCGGTGAAGCTGATCGTCTTGGAGAAGACGCCGCTTGGTTACAATGCGATCGTCGAGAACGAGCACCGCGGTTTGCTCTACGACTCGGATCTCCCAGGGGCATTGCAGGTCGGGCAATCGCTCGATGGTTTTGTGCGTGCGGTGCGCCCGGATGGTGGCATCGACCTAGCGCTGACCGAGTCCGGCTTCGGTCGGATCAAGCCGCTGGCCGAACAAATCATCGCGGCACTGGAGAACAACGACGGTTTCTTGGAGATCGACGACAAGAGCCCGCCCGAGGAGATCCAGCGCGTGTTTGGCACGAGTAAGAAAGCATTCAAGCAGGCGCTCGGCGGCCTCTACAAGAAGCGCAAAATCACGTTCGAGAAACCGGGGATCAGGCTGGTCAAATAGGTCATGTGGTGGGTATTTCCATACGGCATGGGGTTCGCGACAGCGACCTTGCTGTGGGTATGCTGGCGCGCGCTGCAGCTGTATCTCGACCTGCGTATCACACGGCTCGACACCGAGCGTGCGGTGGAGATGGCGGCAGGGAGTGAGGTTCACGCGCGCGCCTGGTCGAGCGTCGCGGGGTGTAGCAAGCGCCTGCGCTTTCGCAAGGAGTTGAACCCGAAGTGGGTGGCTCCACTGATCGAAGAACTGCCAAAGATGATCCGTGAGATCGCGACGATCTACCACCCTGACGAGCCGGAGCCACTGCAGGCGCCGAAGCTCAGCGAGTTTAGCCGTGCGGTCGAGCTGACGGCGGGCGATATCTCGAATTTTCTACAGCAGCGCCGCGCCGGTCGGCTGGTCGATCTCAGTGCCGGGAGCGCGTGGCGCACTTGGGAGAAGACCCGCGACATCGCTGCCCACCCGAAGGTGCGCAAGGCTCACAAGATTGGCACGGCAGTCTACGAAAAAATCCGTCCGGTGGTCCAGCTGTTGCGCTACAAGTCGCCGCTTACCTGGGCGAGTATCGCGGTGTCGAACGCGGCGGCGCGCACCTTGCAACCCGCGGTGGTGAACATCGTTGGTCACCGTGCGATCCAGTTGTATAGCGGTGAATTGCGCCGCCGGGATGAACAGGAATTGGAAGCGCCGGATGTAGGCGTGGACGAGGAGAACGAAATTGAAGAGGTGGACGAACTGCGATAGGATGGTCTGACGTGGAGCCCCTATCGACGCCGCCAACCCCGCCCCAGCTGTTCCGAGAATTCGAGAGTGGTCGGATCACACGTGAGCAATTGCACACCGCGATGGCCGAGCATGCCAAGGACTTGATCGACGACATCGAGGCGGCTAGGCAGAACCCGCTCGCTGCCTACATGGACAAGGTGTTGAGCAAAAAGGTGGCGGCCAAGTTGCGGCGGCGTTACACGGAACCGGTGGTGCGCGAGGTGCTGACAGCTTTGGCAGAGATACCGGATTTCCCGCCGGCCAACCTCCTGTGGAATGCGGGTCATCGCGATGTCCCGCTCCACTGTTTCTTGCGCCCGAGGCGTGAACCGGTGTTCCGGATCTTGAGCTTGGAGCTGTCGATCCGCAGCATCGAGATCTCGATCGAACACGGGCCAGCCAAACGCCGTGATGCGATCCGCGAGACCTTCACGCTGCGCCGCCAGTCGGGCGGGCAGCTCGTCTGGGAATCACGGCAAGGTCTGTCTTAGCCCTAGGCTGTTCAGCCGTAGCTGATTTCGCCAGAATTTGGCCGAGCACTCTTGCCCGTCGCGCCGCCGCGAATACCTCCCAGAACGGGCAGGGGTGCCGACGCTACTTGATCCCCGATGGCGCTCGTCTGATAATTTGTATGGCAATAGCCTTGCAGTCTCGGCGGCGAATCCGCATTCTTCGGAATGAGCAGTGATGACCCATCCGCACCGAGTGCGCCGAATCTCACCGAAGCAGACGCAGCCTTCCTCAGCCGCGCCCCGGTGTTGGTGTTTCTGTTAGTTGCTGCCGCCGATGGCAACATCGATAAAGAGGAGGTCGCCGAATTTCAGAACTGTTGCAGTCAGGCTCTGGAGAAACCCGGGGGCTCCCTGTTGCGCTCAGCCATCTCCGTCGCCGCTGATCACATGGAGGAGATGATCGCCCTCTGTATCCAGAGCGATCACTGCGATCAGCTCGCCACCATGCGCGATCTGCTCGAGTCCAAGATCGATCCCGATCGCGCGTTCGAGTTCAAGGCTGGGCTCCTCATGCTCGGACGACAGATCGCCAACGCCTCTTCTGGTGACCTCCCGGCTGCTGCTGGCAATATCGATGACGCCGAGAAAAAGGCGCTCGCTGGTCTGATCGATGCGCTCGACATCGACATGGTGCGGCTCGGCCAGAAGATGAAGAAGGGCTGAGGTGTTTCTGGGAGAATCCCGGACGCTCGGAGATCCTGCTGCGGTTCCGCAATTGAGTTTGGGTAGGTGTTGGGGCGGTAGCGCGGAGTTGCACTCCGTGGGATGCATCTCTGGCACTGACAACTCTCTCCCACCGTTGATCCCTTGTGGCACTCGTCCCATCGGATCGAGAATGCCTAGGTGTCGCAGCGGCATCCCACGGAGTGCAACTCCGTGCTACGAAGCTACTCAGCCTCCAGGCTATCTAGGGCCTCTTTTCGAAGCTCGAACTACGACTGACCCTCGGGGAGTTTTTCGAGCGCGGAGCGAATGTTTGTGGTGTCGGGGATCTCCATCTCTAGGATGGCTCTGAGGGTCTCATCGGCTAGCTCGCCTCGGCGTTTTTTCATCACTTCTGCCAGTGCCTGGATTCTTTGGGGTAGGCGAGGTGCCCCGACTACTTTTCGACGCTGAGTCGCATGAACTGGCGTGGGGCAGATCCGGTCGCGATGGGGGCACGCCAGACTTCGGTGGTGATCCCATCGGGGTTGGTGGAGGAGGAGACGAGCACCGCCACCCCGGACTGCCAGTTGCCGAGGTCGGTGGAGAGGTCGACGGAATAGGTCAGGTCTTTTGATGCACTCTGGCGACGGAAGCTGATGGTCAGGTAGTCGTCGGTGACACCGCCGACGTTGATCGGCTGGTGCGCCGCTGTCGGGAGATCGTTGCTCGACTCGGCGTCCGGATCAGAGGCGAGGGCGTACTCTAGCAGGTTGTTGATCTCGTCGCCGTCCGGATCGGCGGTCAGGGGAGCACCGGCACCGAGGCCGTTGTCGCCCGCCCAGGTATCAAAGTCGAGGTGGTCGTCGCTGCCAGGCGATCCGCCGGAGAGGCGGCTGGCGCGCCAGGCTTGCGGCACGCTGTGGTCGGCTGGCAAGGTTTGGTCCGGGCAGTTGAGGGTGAGGCTGAAGCCGCCGCCATCTGGGGCAGTTGGCCATGGGGTCAGGTCGTCGTAGGTGAACTCGATGATGCCTGTGCCGCTTCCGAGGGAGAGCTTGATGTTCTCGCCGCCGTTGTTGAGTTTGTCGGCCGCGTCCCACTCTCCCATCACGGGCAACCCGGTGCCGTAGCGGGACTCGAAGGCCGCCTGATTTTTTACGATGAGGACGTAGGCACCCGGGTCGATCAGGGTGTCGGTGGCGAAGTCGAAGTCGACGCCTTTGGTAAAGCGCACGTCGGTGAGGTCGATCGCGACTGCGCCGATGTTCTGCAA
>JBLHKE010000736.1:0-3980 GCA_047619485.1 Verrucomicrobiales bacterium
GAATTTTAGCCAGCACCAAGGCAGATTTCAGCGATGATAGCGGGCTATTTGAGTTGGAAGCTAACGCGGGTGATGGCCAAAATAACCAGCAGATTGTAGGAGTTATTTACTGACAAGCCCTAAGGGGCACCTCCGAAAACCTCATGCGGGCTGGAGCTTGATAAAATCCCCGCTGTCTTCGTTGCTAAAGCGCCCACTATCACCAGATAGCTTAGCGTTTATCGCCTCGCCATCGGGAATTTTCTCTGCGCCCCATTTCCACAGCAGGTTTCCGGAGGTGCCCTAAGGGCTTGTTCGGAAGTAAGTTGGCCAATAGCTGGGCAGGCATTGAGCCTACCACCAAGGCAGAGTTTGCTTCGCGAAGTGAACTACTCGGAGGAAACTCCAACGCAGGTGGAAGGTTCAAGGGCTAGCAGATATGTCCAAGTTATTTCCGAACACGCCCTAAGCTAGAACATCATGAAAGCGCTCATCCTCCTCACACTCGCACTACTTCAAACCGCGAACGCTGAAAAGAAGAGACCCACCACCGAAACCCCGCAACCAGGTCGCCGATTGCAAAAGCGCCATCCGCCACATCCGTGCCAACTCGACCAAACTCGGCATCGACCCTAACAAAATTGTCGCCACCGGCACCTCCGGAGGAGGTGATCTAGCCCATCTCAACCGAAGCTTCGAGAATCCCGGCGACGATAAAAAACTTTCACCAAGCCCCGACGCGCTCGTGCTCTACAGTCCAGCTTTCGATGGCCTCGACATCTGGTTTGTAAAGACTGCAGACATCGTCGAACGCACCAAAAAGGAAGCCCCTTCCTTCGTCGCGCTGCTCACAAAATTCATCAAAAACACCGTCGACGAGTACGCCCAACCGCTCGATCACCGCGCCACCCTTATCGATCTCGCGGCACTCCTCGGCAAAGAAAAGAACATCGCCGCCACCGAGATTACGGCGTTCCAATCGATCTTGGGACTCCTAAACAAACGCGACTGGCAGCTCCTAAATCCGATCGAAGACGCGCGCCAACTATCCGCTTCGCGTATCCTCACCAATGATCCGCTGCCTCCGACCTTCATCCTCTTCGGCGAACGTGATCACCTGCTCAAGCATCAGACGGCCTTCGTAAAATCAGCCAAAGCCAAGGGGCAAAAATTCGAACATAAAATCTTCGCTGATGGTGCTGGCCACAGCTTTATGACCCAGCCAGCCTTTCTCGAATCGAGCACCCGCGATGTCGAGAGCTTCCTGCGCAAGCATCGATTTCTAGCAAAGCCGTAGACTGAAGAACCGACTTACCGCTGTCACCTCCGCGTATGCTTTTGTGTATCCGTCCCCGATGAAGCTTACGATCTCCCTCCTCCTGCTCGCCACCGCAAACACCGATCCCATCTGAGAACACACGAGCGGCCACACAACCCTCAGGCACTAACGATCGATACGGACAGTCCGGCAGCGCCCAAAGAGGTCAGTCGCTGCATCAACGAAGGTATGGGCAGGGATACGCGCGATGAGCGACTCAGGCCACTAGCCAGCCTTCACCGCACCGATCTCCCCGCTGCTGTCTGCGAAGCGCTCGATCCCGAGCCCGAGCGCGTTCGCCTGCGTCAGCCACAGGTTCGCCAGCGGCGTCCCTTCAGGCATATTGACGTGCTGGCCAGTCTTAAACTTGCCTCCGCCAGAGCCGGCCACAATGATCGGCAGGTCGTTGTACTGGTGGGTTGAACCATCGCCGAGTCCCGAGCCGTAGGTGAACAAGGTGTTGTCCAAAAGGCTTGTTCCATCCGCCTCCTCGACGCTCGCCATCTTCTCTAACAGATACACATACTGCTCCATGTGGAAGCGGTCGACCTTTAGAAGGTCATCAATCATCTTCGTCTGGTTGTGCGACATGCCGTGGTGGCTACGCGGCTTGTCGAACAGGCTATCGAACTTGTAAGGAGTATCCCAGCGCTCGGGCCCGATCATGAACGTGGTCACGTTCGTCAGCCCCGTCTGCAACGCGACCACCATCAGGTCCCCCATCAAGCGGATGAACTCGCCGCGCGGCAAGTAGGCCTCGGCTGGTTCGTCGAACTGGACTTTCGAGAGCTCCGCCTTCATCTGCTCGAGGCGTACCATCTGATTCTCGATCATACGGATCGAGTCGAAATACTCAGAAAATTTCTGCCCATCGCTGTAGCCAAGTTCGCGCTTCATCGAACGCGCATCCTCCAACACCAGGTCAGTCACATCACGGAATCGCTTGTTCTCCTGCGTCGAGAACAGCCGCTCATACATTTTTCGCGGGTCGCGGATCGACGGGGCTAGGTGACCTGTCCCGTACCAGGAGATATTGTCGAAGTAAATCGACTCCTTGTTGTCCTTGTGCGTGTTGCAGCTGAATTCCAAAGTGCGGAACGGCGTCGTCTTGCCGATCTTGTCCGCCACGAGGTGGTCGAGCGTGCGGTCGAGCGGCCAGGCAGACTGCTTGATCGAATACGGCTCGGCGCTGCTCAGGTAACAACTCGCACACTGCGCATGGACATCGGTGCCGTTCTGGAAAGTCCTATCCATGCCAGTGATCAGGGTCACCTTGTCCTTGAACGGCTCCAGCGGTCGCATCGTCGGGGTCAACTCCCCCAGCTCACCAGAACGGAAGTTTGGATCCTGTTTGCCGAGCGACTTCATCACGTTGCCAAGGTTCCCTTTCGGGATAATGTCACCGGCCTCACCTGGGAAGAATCCGCGCCGCACCACGCCGATCGGCACATAGAAATGCGCCATCCGCTGGGCTACGGTGGTCGCTGCCGGGGCGGCGGCAGACAGGCTCTCCATCCAGGGCAGGGCGAGCGCGGTGCCGCCTAGACCGCGAAGAAAATTACGTCGTGATGTTCTCATTTGTTCGCGGTCTTTGGATTCGTCTTGCTCTGGAAAGGCTCGCTCATGATGACCTGTTTTAAAAGCGTCTGCATCCGGTAGCCGTCAGCCGCCGTCACGGACGCGATCTCGTCCAGAGCGATCTGATCGGCCGCCCCAAGCTCGCGCGCGAGGGAGAAGGACAAAAGGTGACCGGCTAGCCCGCGTGTGAAACGATCCTTCTCAGCGAGGATCGCATCTTTGAACTCGATCACGTTGCCGAACTCGTGCTCGCGGAACAGGATCCCCGACATATCGACCTCGCGACCGTTTTCATATTTCGTCCGCCAGCGCCCGACTGGATCGAAGTTCTCCAACGCGAACCCAAGTGGATCAATCTGTTCGTGACAACCTTTGCAGTCGGCGCGCTGACGATGCGCCGAGAGGCGTTCGCGCAAAGTTAGGTGCTCCTCGCCAGCTGGCGGCTTCTCGCCTAGCGCCGGGACGTCCGCCGGCGGCGGCTCCGGCGGGTTATTAAAAATCACCCCTGCCACCCACGCCCCACGAGTGATCGGTTGCGTGCGCTCGGGTCCGGAAGTCATCGTCATCACGGCTGCATTCGTGATCACTCCCCCAGTCCGCCGGTCGGTGACAGGCAGTCGCTGGAAGTTCAATTGAGTCACTCCCCCACCCTTCCTTTTCGCTTTCGATCCACCGACAGCCAGCTCCGCGTAAGCATCCTGCAATAAACCCGAACGGTAAGTGAAATCGGGATCGATCAATTGCACCACCGACTGGTTTTCAATCAACACCGTCTCGAACAGCAACAGCGGCTCGAGCATCATGTGCATGCTATCGAGGTATTTTGAAAAGTAGAATCCCGGGAACTTTTTCCTATCCGGCGCCGACGAGATGATTCGCTCCAGCTGCAACCACTGCGACGGGAAGCTATCGCAGAATCTCTTCAGTTTCTGGTCTTTCAACATCCGTCCGATCTGCGCATCCAGCACCTTCGGATTCGACAGGTCGCCGGCCGCCGCGAGATCGAGCAAGACCTGATCCGGGATGCTCCCCCAGAGGAAGAACGACAGGCGGGAGGCGAGTTCAGAATCGTCGATCGCCTCCGAGCCATCGCTGTTCGACGAGC
>JBLHKE010000737.1:0-3972 GCA_047619485.1 Verrucomicrobiales bacterium
CTATGTCCGAAGAAGAACAAGCCCCACAGGTCTTCAGCCCCACCGCCGAGCATGCATTCCTGGCCTCGCAGGCTGGCACGTGGACAGTCCACTGCTCCTACTCGATGGGACCAGACGTCGCCCCGATGGAGGTTGAGGCCACCGAACAAGCCGACATGCTCGGTCCATTTTGGCTCGCAGCCCGTCTTGAGGCGGACATGCTTGGCAGCCCGATGCACGGCCACGGCTCCACCGGCTACGACCCGGTGCGCAAAGTCTATGTCGCCACGTGGAAGGATAGCTCAAACCCGTTCCTCTACTCCTTCGAGGGCTTCCACGACCAGGAGGAGAACACCCTTAAACTCTCTGGAGAGAACTACGATCCGATGCGCTGCGTCCGCTCGATCTACCGCAGCCACATCCAATACATCTCTGACAGCGAGAAACGTATGAACCTGAGCGTCGAGGTCGACGGTGGCGATGTGAGCCACATCCTAGAGTACCACTACAGACGCGCTTGAGAGACCCGATCATCGCCTTGGCGCAAATGCGTGTGATCGGCGGTGACCCGCGCAGCAACCTGCTCCGCGCCGCGAGGATGACGACTGAAGCCGCGGCGGGCGGTGCCGACATCATCGTGTTCCCCGAGGCGATGGATCTCGGCTGGACGCACCATTCCGCATCCGAACTTGCGGAGCCCATCCCCGACGGCTCGACCTTCGAATACCTCGCTGACCTAGCGGAAGAAAATGCCATCTACCTGTGCGCGGGCATCACCGAGCGGGACGGCGATCACATTTATAACTGCGCGGTCCTCATCGACCGCACCGGCAAACTGCTAATCAAGCATCGCAAGATAAACGAACTCCAATTCGCCCAGAAAATTTACACCCCCGGTGATGCGCCCCCAAGGGTTTGCGCAACCGAGTTCGGGTTGATCGGCGTCATGATCTGCGCCGACGCTCTCATCGGGGAGAATACGATTAGCCACGAGCTAGGCGGGCAACACGCCCGATTCGTCCTCTCCCCCTGCGCCTGGGCCATCCCACCCGACCACGATGAAGATGCGGCTACCTACAGCGAGCAGTGGATCGATGCCTACCTACCCATCGCGAAACGATACGAACTCTGGATCGCCGCCGTCAGCAATGTTGGCAAAATCCGTTCCAGCGAATGGGCAGGCCACCACTGCATCGGCTCGTCCATGCTCGCTTCCCCAGATGGCAACCTCCGCACAATCCTCCCCTTCGGTCGCGACGCCGAGGCGATCGAACTAATCGATATCTCCACGGTCCTATGAAATTTCTCCTCCCACTCATCCTCACCCTGACAGTAACCAACGCCGAGGTCATTCAGATCGGAGCTGGTGCCTATCGCACCGACCTGCCACCAGGCCTAGACGGAAAACCACGCCGCTCGATCGAGGCCAGCCCGTTGGTTTCGGATAATATCTCCACACCGATCCCGACCAACGATTGGTGGTCTTCTCTCGTCTGGCCGATGCACTCGCCACACTCCATGGCGATGTTCCCCCACCCTCTCGCACTACAGGCTCACGGAGACGGGCTCGCGATCGGCTACACCAGTCAGCCATCCATCAGCGACCACTTAAAAGACGGCAAAGCCTTCCAGCTTGGCACCAATTACCGGTTCCCGTTCCGCGAGAGCCTACGGATCGGGCTCGAAGGCATCGAAACAAAGGACACTGTGCTCGATGAATTCTCCGACTGGTCTGTGACGGCCTTGTGGAAAAAAGAAGCCACCGAACTACGCGCCACCTTCGCGCACGGCAGCCCCTTCGTCTTTTTCGAGAAAAAAAGCGCTCGCCCAATGCGTATCAAATTCACCGCGGCAAAGATCGACGCCACTCGCGAACCCGTCGCCCCGCACGTCATCGAGTGGAAGAACCTAACTACCAAGCACAGCGGCGAGCCTGCCGAGATCGACCTCTCCATCAACGCGGGAAAAAACGCCGGTATCGGATCGAAAGCTCGCATCGTCTACGATTTCGACGGCGACGGAAAAACCGACCGCACCGAAACTTTTCAGCTATTCGCCACCGACCCCGCCGAGAGCTCCTGGGAAAACTACAACTCAGAGAAACAAGCACTCGACCCGGGCCTCACTCGCGGCGAGATACGCGATTTCAACGGCGGAAGTATCCGGTTCGAGTTCTGGAAATGTTTTGGCAACGGCTCCGTGCAGTTAAAATCGTCCGAGAGCACCCTGCAGCTACCCGATGGAAGCAAACGATCGCTTGGAGAGAACACCATCACTGTCGGCGACAAACCGGTGGCGATCGCAAAATCATTTTTCGCAAGCCCGAACGTTCTCGGAGTGACCCTAAATGATAGCCACTTCGGCATCTTCGCGCCCACCGGTACATCCCTAAAAATCGAAGACGATGCGATCATTGCAGACATGGCGTTCCTATCGATCGCAGCACTCCCCGATGATCGCGAAGCAACCATCCAGCAGTTCGAGAAACACGCCTACGCTTTCGTCCGCAGCACGAAAGTCACCTATGCTTACAACCCGGCTGCCGGACATGTCACCACCACTTACACCGCTGAGACAGAGGCGATGCAGGGGGACAACCTAGACACCGTCTTCGCCCTCTACCGCCACCAGCACCTCCATGCCACCGAGCCGGAAAGATTCGAAAAATTCACCTACGCGAGCCCGCGTGGCGAGATGCGGGTGATCACCGGAACGGCATTCTCCACTTGCCTCCCTTTCCTCGGTGTCCTCCCCGCCTTGCCGAACCACCCGTCCGAAACGGAAGCCTTGCGCAGCTCGTTGGAGCAGGATGCTAAAGATTTCAAATTCACCAAAGACGACACTTACTGGAACGGAAAAGAGTTCGGCAAGGTCTGCGAGCTGATTCAGATCGCGCAACAACTCGGTGAGACCAAAATTCGCACCCAACTTCTAACGTTACTCAAATCTCGCCTAGAAAACTGGTTCGACGGCAGAGACAAATACTTCTTCTGCTACGACGATCGCTGGGACACGCTCACCGGCTACCCCGACAGCTACGGCTCCGCAGAACAGCTCAACGACCACCATTTCCACTACAGCTATTTCATCCGCGCCGCCGCGACCATCGCCCAATTCGACCCGGATTGGGTCAAGCCCGAACGTTACGGAAAAATGATCGACGCCCTCATCCGCGACTGTGCCAACTACGATCGCAGCGACAAGAAATTCCCATGGATGCGCAGCTTCGATCCCTACGCAGGCCACTCCTGGGCTGCCGGTCACTCGGGTTTCGCTTCCGGCAACAACCAGGAGTCGTCTTCCGAGTCGATGAACTTCGCCACCTCGCTGATCCTCTACGGGCAGGCGACCGGCGACGACAACATCCGCGACCTCGGCATTTACTGGCACAGCACCGAAGCCGAGGCGATCCGCCAATACTGGTTCGACCAGGACGGCGAAGTCTTCCCAGACGGCTACCTGCAGAGCTGCGTCGGCATGGTGTGGGGTGACGGTGCCAGCTACGGAACCTGGTGGACAGCGAACCCCGAGGAGATCCACGGTATTAACTTCCTCCCAATCAACGGCGGCTCGCTCTACCTCGGGCGAGATGTCGATTACGTGAAACGGAATCTAGCGAACCTAGAATCTGCCAACCGCAGCTTCCACACGAAGGGCTTTGAAGGGGATCCCGAGAATTTCGATCTGTGGCGAGATATCCTCGCCGAATACCAAGCGCTGGCCGATCCGGCAGCTGCCAAATCACTACTCCCAGGTATCAAAGAGAGCGAACTCGGCGAAACCAAAACCCACACCATTCAGTGGATCACCTCCTTAGAAAACCTCGGATCATTCAACGCGAATCTCCAGGCCGACCACCCGACAGCCGTCACCTTCGAGAAGGCCTACGTCGTCTACAACCCCACCAAGAAACCGATCACGGTGCGATTCTCCAACGGCAAGACGATCCAAGCCCTCCCAGGCCTAACAAGCACCCCGATCGAATAACTGGTC
>JBLHKE010000738.1:0-3971 GCA_047619485.1 Verrucomicrobiales bacterium
TCCAGCGCGCCGCGGTAGCGCTTGCGCAGTCGGTGCAAAGCGACGCGCACTGCGCCCTCGGTCATGACCAGGGTGGCGGCGATTTCGGCGTATCCGCCGGTTGGCTCGGCGCCGGAGAGATGTCCCTTCAGGGCGGTGTAGAGAGCGCCCTTCTCAGCACGCTCGTACTCGCCGCGCAGATTTTCGAACGCGCTCTCCATCAAGTCGAGCGCCCAGCGCAGCTCGAACAATTTCTCCGGTGAGTCCAAGTTCGGAGGCTCCATGCGATAGCGTTCCTCGGCGGTCGCCGCATCGAAAGAAAGTGTCGTCACTCCGCCGCCACGCTTCTGGGCATTGGCCTTGGCACGCTCGTTGGCGAGGTAGTTCTTAATCGCGCCCAGCAGGTAGGCGCGCAGCCGCCCCTTCGCCTCCGAGAACAGTTGCACACGGTCTTTCGCCAACAGTTCGCCGAAGAATCCCTGGGTCAAATCTTCCGCGTCGGGGCCGTCGTAGCCGCGGCGTCGGACGAAAGCGTAGAGCGGGTACCAATAGCGCTCGCAGAGCTGCCCGAGCGCGTCGATCCGGGAGCGCTCGTCGCCTTCCTTCGCCTGCAAAACTAGACTCCATCGGGTCGCAGGGAACTCGCCAAGGGGTACGGTTTGGGTCTCCTCCATAGGTGCAAAGTCTCGCCCGATCCGTCGCCGACGGAAAGTATAAACTTTTTCCCACTGGGTGTAACAGCCGGTCAAGAATCTGTTCAAAAGGGGTAATTCATGAATTTTCTACCCTTCCGAACCACCGTCGCGGCGCTGCTTTGCACCGTCGCCATCAGCTTCAACGCCGCCGGCCAGGGCGCGCGCGAATCGACCGCCCCGCCCGCGCCAACTCAGAAATCGCTGCGGCAAATCTGGGATAAGATCGCAGGCCTCGAGACCAAGGTGAACATCCTCGAGACCGCCCATGCCGATCTAACAGTGACCGTCAACGCGATCGATAATCGAAGCGCTGATTGCTCGGCGGGAACTGGTCGACGCTGCGATCGCGGTGTCCGGCCTCCAGCTCCCTTGGCAGAGCGAATGGGTGGATACCAATTCGTTCATTACGAATACCTCGCTGGCGTTCGGACCGGACGGGCGGCCGGCGATCTCGCATTCGCAGATGATCCCGAACCCTGGCACGCTTAGGGGTTGTCAGGAAATAAGTCATACAAAGATGCGCAGGAATTTTAGCCAGCACCAAGGCAGATTTCAGCGATGATAGCGGGCTATTTGAGTTGGAAGCTAACGCGGGTGTTGGCCAAAATAACCAGCAAATTGTAGGAGTTATTTACTGACAAGCCCTAAGTGTCGCGCGTCTCGGCTTGTCCCCGATCGCTGGTGAGAGCTGGAGTCATTCCGTTGTTAGCGATGCTCCGAGTGAGGGTCGTGCTGGCTATCAGTCGATGGTTCAGTTCGCCCGGACGGGACGCCAACGCTCCTCTTCCAGATGTCATTCGCCTTGTATCTCGGCGAGTGGAAAGACGAGGCATGGGAGGTGAAAACGATCGACACCGCAGTCACACACCGCGGGTCGCCAACCTTGGCATTCGACGCGGATGGGTTTCCTGCGGTTTGCTATGTGGCGAACTGGGATCTCATGTTCGCCCGCCGACAGTCCGATGGTTTCTGGGAGATGTCGATCGTGATAGCTGAACCCCGGGGGTTCTCCACCAGCTGTTTGAGTTCTCTTACCCAACGGCACTCGCGTTCACTGCCGAAGGCTCGCCGCGCATCGCATATGTTCGCGAGACGTTCAGTATGAACGTTCGGTCTCGACCCTCAAATAAGCTACCTACGACGGCGCTGCGTGGGTGGTTGAAGACGTAGAGCCGTTCACTCGCGAGGAAGCGTTCTCGTTCGGCCTCTCGCGCGATGGCCTGCCCCATTTGGCCTACATATGTAGAAGTAAGGTGGTGATCGAAAGAAAGGCCGCGAACGGGCTCTGGAGCCGCTGGGCGGCGGAAGAAAGCCATCCAGCAAACTCACCCTCGCTCGCATTTGATCTCCGCGATCGGCCGGTGGTCGTCTACGCCGACGAGGCGAGCGGGGATATTGTCTACGCGCGGCTCGAGGGCGGCGAGTGGACTTATGAGACTATCGGTGTCGCAGGCGAACGCGTCGGCACTCACAAGATCGCCCTAGCTATCACGCCGGGCGGCCTGCCAGCGATGCCTTACGCCGACCAAGTGGACGGCGGC
Organism: Verrucomicrobiales bacterium; assembly: GCA_047619485.1. Classification (GTDB taxonomy): domain Bacteria; phylum Verrucomicrobiota; class Verrucomicrobiia; order Verrucomicrobiales; family DEV007; genus JBLHKE01. The sequence goes on from JBLHKE010000738.1 coordinate 2,216, forward strand.
GTGCGCTTACCTCAACCGCGCCCTGCGCGCCCGTCTTCGGATCAACCAGCCCTAGGCTGACCATGCAGATCAGACAACTTACCAACACGGCAGCGGTAACATCATGCGAATTCTAACATTCCTCTCAATTCTCACCCTGCTGGCGGTCTCAGCCTCTGCCCAGAGCACGGTGAACTACGCTGCCCGCCACGCCCATGCGGCGAACGCGGGTTGGATCGATCTCTACTCGAACGAGGTGGACTGCGTGGTGGTGGCCGAATCATTCCTGCAGGGGATGGCCTGCGCGGGGAACTTCGGCTGGCTGGATTTCGGTGATGGTTTGCCAGCGAACGGCTACGCCTACTCGAACGGTGGGGCGGATGATTGCGGGGTGAACCTCGCGGCGGACGGCGCTCTGACCGGCTATGCGTATTCGGGAAACATCGGTTGGGTGTGTTTCGAGCAAGTCTTCGGCAAACCTCAACTCGGCTGGGCCACGGGCGCGATGAGCGGGTTCGCCTACTCGGGAAATATTAGCTGGATCGCGTTGGACACGATCCACTCAGATTTCGAGACCAAGCGGGTCGAGTATACCGATAGCGATGCCTTCGAGATGCGCCACTAGGAAAGCTCACCGTGGCCGATGCGGACAGCGACCAGGACGGCGATGGCGCGAGCGACGTGGCGGAGTATACCGCGCTGACTGACCCGAACAATTGGGAGGATTTGTTAAAAGTGTTAGAGTGGTCGTATACTAAAGATCTGAGCCACATCAAAGTGAAGTTCACCTCGAGCCTCGGCCGCATGTATCTGATCGAGTCTTCGGATGATCTGGTGAAGTGGAAAAGCAGCGCGCTGTCGGTGGTGTCACCGGACGAAGGCGGCGCGACCTGCCGTGAGGTAGAGAACCCGGGCGGAAGTCGAGATTTCGGCAAGGTGACGGTTCTGCTTCCGTTAGGGGGGAGTAGCGTGAAGAAGGCTAGCCGAGGAACACTCGCGTCATCTATGGGGAGATGGCTCCCACAATGTGGGAATTACGAACATTGTCCCGGGGACTCCGCAAATCATTGAGTTCGACAAACTTCTGCCCTAGTTTGCGCCTTCTCCCGACCTCACGTCCCCGCTCCCATGAAAATCCCCCCAATTCTCAAATTGTTAGCTGGCATCGCTGTGTTGGCTGCCCAGCCTGCGGCACTAGCTGGCGATCTTTTGATCACCGAATTCGTGGCGTCCAACAGCTCAGGCCTACAGGATTTCGAGGGCGAATACCCCGATTGGATCGAGGTTTACAACAACGGCGCATCGGCGGTCAACCTAGCAGGCTGGCACCTGAGCGACAATGCCGTGGATCTGACGAAATGGACTTTCCCGACCCGGGTTTTGAACCCGGGCGAGTTCCTCATCGTATTCGCGTCGGCCAAAAACCTCACCGGCGCCGAACTGCATACCAATTTCAAGCTGTCGGCGAACGGCGAGTACCTCGGCCTGATCGAGTCCAATGGCACGACCGTCTCGCACGAATACGCGCCGAGCTTCCCGCAGCAGATCACCGACGTTTCCTACGGGCTCGATATGACATCGACCTCGAACGACCTGGTGGTCGATGGCTCGGCAGGCAACTACATCGTCCCGACAGACGGCACGCTTGGCACGACCTGGACCGGCAGCAGCTTTGTCGATACGGCATGGACTTCGAGCAGCAACGGGTTCGGGTTTGATACCTCCGGCGCCCTGAGCGGGTTCATTAACACCGACATCCAGACCGCGATGCTGAACA
>JBLHKE010000739.1:0-3963 GCA_047619485.1 Verrucomicrobiales bacterium
CTCGCCGTATGGCTGGTGATGGATGCCCGCGATATGCACGTGGCGCGTCTTCAGTTCGATGACGAAGAAGACGAAGTATCGTCTGAGCCCAGCGAGGGGCAGCACCTCCCCGGTGAACAGGTCGGTGGCGGCCATTCCCTCCCAGTGGGCCTGCAGGAAGGTCTTCCAGTTCGTGCGCTTGCTCCGCTCGGGAGCGGGGTCGATGCCGTACTCCTGTAGGATTCGCTTGCTGCCAAGCTGTTCCCGGAGCACCCGGTTCTCTTCTCTCAAGTAATCGATCGCGTCCTCCTGCTGGCGGTTGAGCCAACCCGCCGTGGTCAGGATAAGGAACTGTAGCGCTTGGGACATCCGGCGAGCCTACCTGATACGCCGCGACGGGAGAAGGCCTGGTTCCAAGGGGGCTTGGCGCTTCGGCTGATTAATTGCACCATACACGGTTCCTCGCTACGACGGCGTCCACATCGCCACATCGCCACATCGCCTGAGGCGCAATCACCGGATCCACCACGTCATCGTCACCCACGAGCAAAAGGTGGTCGGCATATTGAGTGCGTTCGACTTGCTAAAGCTGGTCGAGGATCACCGCTTCACCATGAAGAACGCGTCCGAGCCCGCGAAGCGCCAGTAAGGTGCACGTCCGGCAGCTCACTTAGAAAGGGGTTGATCTGAGGGCTTGGAGCAGACGAGTATCTCCACATGAAGACCGATCTCACCAGCCGCCGCCAGTTTCTGCAACGCTCAGCCCTCGCCGCCGGCGCGCTGGGATTTTCTAATCACGCACTGGCTGCGGATGACGACAAGGACAACGAGCCGTGGTTCAAAGTTTCGCTCGCGCAGTGGACGATCAACCGCGAGCTGAAGTCGGGTAAGGTCGACAACCTCGACTTCGCCAAGGTGGCCAAGGATCACGGCATCGGGGCGCTGGAATATGTGAACCAGTTTTTCATGGACAAGGCGGAGGATCAAAAATACCTCGCCGAGATGAAGAAGCGTGCCGCCGACCTCGGGGTGAAGAGCCTCTTGATCATGTGCGACCGCGAGGGGAACATCGGCGATCCGGACTCGAAGAAGCGCGCCAAGACGGTCGACAACCACCGCAAGTGGCTCGACGCCGCCAAATTCCTCGGCTGCCACTCGATCCGCGTCAACGCTGGTAGCGCTGGCACTTGGGAGGAGCAGGTCGGCTACGCCGCTGACGGTCTCGCGAAGTTGACGGCCTTCGGCGCGAAGCTGGACCTGAACGTCATCGTCGAGAACCACGGTGGCCTGTCGAGCAACGCCGATTGGCTTGCCGAAGTGATCACCAAAGTCGGCCACAAGCGCTGCGGCACGCTGCCGGACTTCGGTAACTTTCGCATCAAGGAGGGCGAGAGCTACGACTCCTACCGCGGAATCAAGAAGCTGATGAAGTGGGCCAAGGGCGTGTCGGTGAAAGACGTCGTGTGGGACGGCAAGGGCAAGACCGCACCGCTGGATTACGACCGCATGTTGAAGATCGTGAAAGAGGCCGGGTTCCGCGGCTACTGCGGGATCGAGCACGGCGGATTCGCCGGCCTGAACGCAGCGCGGGAGAAACTCGAGGCCGCGCGCGAGCGGCTCGCGGGCTAGGCGCACACCGGTTTCTTTTTCGCTCAGTCGAACTCGACGACCAGGCGTGCGTAGCGGGCGGCACCGGCGCGAACGATGATCGCAGTGCGCCGATTTCCGGCATCTGGAGCCGTAACAGTGACCCCTCCCGCTCCCCAAGTGCGCAGATCAGTGCTGGTCTGAATCAGGTATTTGATCTCAGGGTTGCCCGAATAGTAAGTGAGGCGGATCGCGTCCGCGTCGATGCTCGCGACTGGCAACAGGTGCCGCAAATCCTGATTCGGGTCGCCGTCCATTGCAAAGGCCATCATCAAGTTCACGCCATCACTGTTCGGATCCGATTGAAGATCCGCGTCCGGCGGAAAACCGTGCGCCATCAGCCAGAGGTGCGCCGCCTTGCTCCGATATCCGGAAAAAGATTGTGCGGGATACCCCGTAGTGTCCGGAAATTCGATTACACCGGGACCTTTTCATAATCAGCTCGTTAGAGATGGCCCAGGATCTCCGATTCGGTTCGCTTTACGGGTCTGAACAATGCAGGAATGGCACGATGGACGCATTCAAACTTATCCTGGTGTCGCTGGCCGGCTGGATGAACCGGCAGCAGCAGCACGTGATAGAATACCTGCAGGAGGAGGTCAGGGTATTGAAAGAGCAGCAGGTCGACGCGCGGCCGAGGTTCACGGATGACCAGAGGCGGCGGCTGGCGCGCAAGGCCAAGCTGATCCGCTATGGGCTGCTGAAGGAGATCGTGGGTCTGGTGACGCCGCAGACCCTGCTCGCGTGGCACCGCAAGCTCATCGCGAAGAAATACGATTCCAGCGGCGTCCGACGGAGAGTAGGTCGCCGGCCGACGGCAGTGGACCTCCGGGATCTCGTGATCAGGGTGGCCGAGGAGAACCGGGGTTGGGGCTATACGAGGATCCGGGGGGGGCGCTTGCAAATCTCGGTCACGACATCGGGAGAGGAACCATCGTCGGCATCCTGAAGCAGGCAGGCATGGAACCGGCGCCGGAACGGGAGAGGAAGACCACCTGGGCGGAGTTCTTAAAGATGCACTGGGAGGTGCTGGGCACGACCGACTTCTTCACCGTGGAGGTGTGGACGCTGCGTGGGCTGGTGCGCTACCGCGTCCTGTTCGTGATCAGGCTCTCGAGCTGGAAGGTGCACATCGCCGGGATCGTGCCTGAACCGGACGGGGAGTGGATGAAGCAGGTTGGGCGAAATCTCACCGACTGCTCAAGCGGATTCCTTATTGGATACCGGTACCTGATCCATGACCGTGCGGCCGTGTTCACGAAAGAGTTCCTGTCGATCCTCGAAAGTGGCGGAGTGAAGTCGGTGCGCCTGCCGCCACGCTCTCCCAATTTGAACGCATTTGCGGAGAGGTTTGTGCGTTCGATCAAGGAGGAGTGTCTGAGCCGGATGATCTTGGTTGGTGAGGGATCTCTGCGAAGAGCCGTCGCTCAGTTCCGCGAGCACTACCACCGGGAGAGGAACCACCAGGGTCTGGAGAACAAGATCATCGAGCCGGAGTTCGGTTCGGGCGGTGAGGGTGAGGTGCAATGTCGGCAGAGGCTTGGAGGACTGCTGCGCTACTACTACCGGGATGCCGCATGAAATATCGACGATTCGAGTTTCTGGACACTACGCGGTAGGCCGCGTTGCGTTCCCTCACCAGGCAATGCGTTCCGAGCCGTACGCCGTAGATGCAAAGCAAAGCAAGTTGAGCCAGTAGCAGCCAGTAGCAGCCATTCCGCTTCTGGTCCAGCGATCACTCCCAGCGCCAACGCCATGGCGGCAATGGCATAGCCGTAGCCAATGCTGATAAACCAGACGAGGCGGACGAATCCGATCGACGAAACGACCAGCGCCGTCCCAAACAGAATTAGCAGTAGGGGAGTGGTGGATGGCATCCGCGTGGCAATCCTCAGGCTTGGGAATTACTTGGCAGCTTCCGGCACCTCGTTCGGGACACCAATCGCCATGGGCTTGGCTGAGCGGGTTTCCTCGGTGCTCGACTCTCTCGTAGCGAGTAAGATCGTGCCCGGGGTGAGTTCCTTGTTCAAGGCCTTGCGGAAATTGGGTGGCAGCGAGAAACTGTCGCGCATGTAACTGACGACGTCGCCCGTCACGGCACCGCCGCTGAGACTCAACACCGACCATGGGTGGAGGGTGATGCCCGGCGACTTCGGATCCGCCGCTTCTTTGCCTTCAAGCATGAGGAAGACGCCCTCCGGCAAGCTCTGGTCATCGGCCTTGAATCCGACCGGGCTCTGACCGATCTGCACGCCGTTGCGCCAGACGTAAACCGTCTTGTCCTTGTAGCTGAGCAGGATGCTGATCGGACCATGCAGGCTCTTATTCGGATCCCAG
>JBLHKE010000740.1:0-3942 GCA_047619485.1 Verrucomicrobiales bacterium
TGGTCGATCAGGTCAGTGTTGGCGCGGTGTCGAGTCACCAGTTTTCCAACGTGACGTCCAACCACGAAATCGAAGCGGTGTTCGCCCCCGACCTCGCGGCAAACAACACCCCGCACTGGTGGCTGCATGAACAAAATCCGGCCTGGGCGAATGACTTCGACGCGGCCGCACTCAACGACATCGACGGCGACAAGTCTTTCACTTGGGAAGAATACCTTGCCGACACCGATCCGCAGGATCTGAACTCTTACTTGTGGCTAGACATCGCCATCGAAACCGCGACCGCGTTCGACCTGCTCTTTCCAGCATCGCCCCAGCGCCGCTATCGCCTGCAGCGGCAGGTCGCCGGTCTAGACGGAACCTGGTCCGACATAGAAAACGTGATCGGCCAACCAGATGCCGAAGGGATCATGAGGCTACAGCGGACTAAAAGTAGTGAATCTCAAGTGTTCTACCGGATCCAAGTGGAGGTGCCGTAATGTGCAGAGGGCAGAGTATCGTCAAAGGCAAGCTCCACGAACTGAAACTACCCTGCGTGAAAGACGCTGCCGACCTCCGATCGGTTACGACACGCTGAACGAGATCCCCTCGAAGTAGCGGTTCGCGCCAGTTCAGCCCGAATGAGGTTTTCGCAGGTGCCCTTACGCTAATTCCGTGATTGGGACACCGCGATCAACTAGGAACTGCGGCCTTCCGCCCGGATCTTCGATCGTCACGGCACGCGCGTCGATGCCGAGTTTCTGATAGAGCGTGGCGATGACGTCCTGGTAGTGCACCGGGCGCTCGATCGCCTCAGATGCATTGCGATCCGTCGCGCCGATCACCTGCCCGCCAGCCATCCCGCCACCGGCCATGATCCCCATAGCGACCTTCGGCCAGTGATCGCGGCCACCGTCCTTGTTGACGCGCGGCGAGCGGCCAAACTCGCCCCAAGCAACAACCGTCACGTCATCGAGCATACCACGCTCATCCAGGTCGGTGATCAGGGCGTGCAGCGCGTGATCGACGATCGGCCCGAGCTGGCGCATCCGCGCGGCGTTCTTTTGGTGGGTGTCGAAATCCGAAATGCTAACACTGACACATCGAACGCCGGCCTCGACCAGGCGACGCGCGAGCAACAGCTTGCGCGCAGCCTGAGGTCCTTCGCTGGTGAATGAAGCGAGGCGATCAGCCACGCGCGGCGTGTAGCGATCGACCACCTTCGGATCTTCTTTGTCGAGGTCCATCGCCGCCGAGATGCGCCCGGAGGTCAAGATGCTGTATGCCTGCTCAGTAAATTGGTCGAGCGCCCCCATGTTGCCGGCCGAATCAAGCTCTCGCGGCAGTTGGTCGAGTGCGGCGAGCAGTTCGAGGCGGTTGTCGAGCCGGCCGACCGGCATGCCCTTGAGCAGATCCAGCCGTGTTGAGTGCCCCGGCCCGAGCTTGGCCAATTCGAGCTTCATCCCCTCCTCAAGCTCACGTTTGAACAAGTGGGAAATGTCTGGGCGGAAAGCGTTAAATGCCGGCCCGAGGAAACCGGGACGCGCCGAATTGCGCGCCAGTGGCCGCCCTTGCATCAGGTCGACGAAGGCTGGCACCTCGTCCTGCGGAGTGCCGAGCAATTTGTTGATCACGCAGCCCATCGCCGGGTGCCCGCCGAGCGCTTGCAGATCCTTCTCGCCGAATCCGGACATGCACTGGAAGGCATCGTGCTTGCCCTCCGCGCCGACTAGTGAGCGCAAGAAAACTGCTTTATGTGCGATCGATGCCATCTTCGGCATCAGTTCCGTGACGTGAAATCCGGGGATGCTCGTGGGAATCGGCGCAAACTCACCGCGGACCTCAGCGCTCGCCTCGGGTTTGGGATCGATCAAGTCCATCTGCGGCGGACCGCCATCAAGGTGGATGTTGATGATCGCCTTGCGCGACGATCCAATACCAGCCTCACTCTCCGCGCGTAGCAGGTCAGCAAAACTGAGCCCGCCAAAACCTAGCGCACCTGCTTTGATAAAGCTGCGCCGCGAGACACCATCGCAACGACGGCGGCCAGCAGATCCGGCGGAAAAGGTGAGCATTGCAGGTAGCCTAATGCAAGCCGGGCAAGCGTCCAGCCCTCAACTCGTACAAAAAAGAACCCCAGTGGAGTGACCACCGAGGTTCTTCGAAGATTCTGTCGCTAAAATCTAGCGGCGGCGGCGGATGATTATCGCCAAGCCTGCGAGGCCAATCAGTGCCATTCCGGATGGCTCAGGAACCAGCCATGCGTTGGCGTGGGAGGCGATGTCGGCAGGATTGAGCGCGCTATTGAAAGTGGTTACGCGCGAGGTCAGTTTCGCGAGTGGAACCGGGCCAGCACCGGTCTCATCTGCGGAGATCGAGGCATCATAAAGGGCGAGGCTCGCGTGCCCCGCCAAGGGCAGGACAAAGATAGACACGAGAGTTGTAAGAGCGCGCGCCGAAAAAAAACGACGCTTGGCGATAGGAATCATCGGTCGAGCCTATCCTCGATCCGCCTACACCAAAAGGCGTAATCGCCGTTCTGGGAGACCTTCTACCCACCCAAACTTGGCTCTGGAGCCGACCCGACTCCAGTGTGACCGGTGGCGGCACATGACTGGGATCTCATCACCATCAACGGCGGCGGTTCGATCTTGATATTGGAGAGGACTTCGTCCCCCTTAAAGGTGGAAATCTCTGGCGGCGGACGCGGCAATGTGACGCACGGGTGTTTGATCCAAAGGAGTTGAGCAAGAATTACCCGAGGGGAGAAATCCCTAATCGAACGTTTTATCCTCCGGGGAGCTGAAAACACGGTCAATTCAGGTTGCCCCACCAGAAAACTAGAGCTAATCTCCGCGCCACACCACCAAAAACACTTCACTCCGGATCATCACATGTCTCATTCCACCATTCCTTCTAGCAGGGACAGGGACTCGCTAACTGGTTTTGAACCCTCGCCTAGCTCCCTGTCCCACTCTTCCCAGCCGAGCAACATGCTGCGGCTTCCGACAAGAGCACCGTCCGCGGACTGTCGAATTCTCGCGGCCGACGCAGCGCTGGAATACCAGGAAGCCCACGAATCAGCGGTGCGATCCTACCCGCGCCGCTTGCCGCTGGCGATCGAGCGGGCCGAGGGTGCGTGGATCTGGGACACTAGGGGTCAGAAATTTTTAGACTTCCTGAGTGGAGCAGGAGTGATGGCGCTCGGTCACCATCACCCAGAAGTGGATGCCGAGATCATCTCCCAGATCGCGCGGAAAGTCCCCTACCAGACACTCGATCTCACTTCGCCGATCAAGAACAAGTTCATCGAGGAATTGCTTGGCTTTCTCCCCGACGCGTTTTCTCCCGATCCTCGCGTGCAATTCTGTGGGCCAAGCGGAGCAGACGCGGTGGAAGCGGCGCTCAAGCTCGCGAAGCTCTACACCGGGCGTTCGGGCATTTTTTCATTCCAAGGCGGCTACCACGGTGTGACCAACGGAGCGCTCGCGGTGACCTCAAACCTCTCGATGAAACAGCGCCACTCCGGGCTCATGCCGGGCGTGCACTTCATCCCCTACCCATATAGTTTCCGCTGCCCCTTTGGCATCGGAGGCGTCGATGGGGCACGGGTTGGTCTGAGCTACCTCGATTCGATTCTCAGTGATCCTGAAAGCGGCATCCCGAAACCGGCGGCCGTGATCCTGGAGGCGATCCAGGGTGAGGGCGGCGTCATTCCAGCGCCGAAATTCTGGTTGCAGGAACTTCGCCGCATCACTCGTGAACACGGCGTCCTGCTGATCATGGACGAAATCCAGAGCGGGATCGCCCGCTCCGGCGCTCCCTTCGCCTACCAAACTTCCGGGATTTCCCCCGATATCCTTGTCCTCTCAAAAGCGGTCGGCGGCGGGTTGCCGCTTTCGGTCCTGGTGTTCGATACGGCACTGGATGTGTGGCGGGGCGGCGAACACTGCGGCACCTTCC
>JBLHKE010000741.1:0-3934 GCA_047619485.1 Verrucomicrobiales bacterium
GCCTTCGAGGCGCACTCCGGCGTTCGTGTTCATTGCTGACAAGCCGCCATCTGCCAGCATTTGCTTGAACGGTTCGCTAGTTGAGAGCCACGTCGACAACCCGCCCGAGCCCTGTGGCCGCGGCCTTATAAATCTCGTCCGCGCTTTCCAGTAGGATATGATGCGGCTGGGCAATGCGGTCGGAAACGGTCTCTGCGAAACCCTTCGCCCGCGCGGTGCCCTGGAAGGCAACTGGTGCCCAAGCATCGAGAAATGCCAAGCATTTCGAGTTTTTACCCAAGGCGGCGTAGGGCCGCCCGAAGGCCATGGCGGTGATGAGGCCATGCAGGCTGGTGCCGGTGTAGATCGCGCAGTGTGCAAGTAAAGCCATGATGTCGAACACCCCCATCTCAGCAGGCATCTCGGCGTCCTCTTTCATCGCCGTCTTCACCTTGCTGAGAGAAACTTGATCCGAATGGCCGGCCGCTCGGCCAATGGGGAGAAGCACAATACGTAGCCCGCCGTCGTGGCTGATCCGATCGAGCTCTCTAGCAAACCGTTGGAGCTTTTCGGGGGTGAAGTATCGGTGCAGCTGGAAACAGACGAAGGGGCGTGGGTCGTCGATGATCGCGCGCACGTCCGCGCGGGCTTCGGAGAGGAGCTTATCGGCCGGGTAGAGCTGTGCCATCACGGCGGCGCTGTCAGGATGAACCTCAACCCCAGATGATTCAGCACCGAGGGCGGCATGGGTGGCGCGATCACGCACCGATGCGTAGACAGCTTGGGCGACAGCATCCGAGATGACTCTGATCTCGTCGGGAGGGAGATTTGGTAAACCACTACCGCCGACGGCATTGAAGATGGTGTCGACCCGGTGGGCGAAGTCGCCCGGCCGCGGGCAGAATGGGTGATCCCAGCTGGCGTGGGCAAGTTTCTTCCCGAGACGATCGAGGGTCTGCGGTGACAGCAACCGGGAGGCGAGCGCATAGATGGGGTCGCCCATGCGTTGGGGCATGAGGTGGCTGACCATCCGTCCCCAACCAGCCGCGAGCGCCTCACCACCAGCGATCACTACTTTGCTCCCGTTGGGTAGATTGTCTGGCTCGGCCAGCCAACGCATGGGCTTCGTTGGCAGCGCTCCATAGCGGGATAAGTCACTCGAGCGAACGCCCACCGGGATGATCGGCCTGTCACAACCGGCTGTCCGGAACGCGCTGTCGAGGACGAGCGGAAACAAAAGATCGCCGTAGTTGAAACGGTCGATGGCTCCGTAAATGGCGATCGGGGGGGCTGGCATTCGTGGGGTAAGCAGTTGCAAAAATGAGGTTATTTACTAGGAGCCTGTCGGACTTAGAGGATTCGAGCAAAACGTTTTAGAATTCCGATCCAGATCCGTTTGCTGGGGAGAATTTAAATGGATTTAATGACGATTCAGCGGGCGGATTAGAGGCGGGCTGGACGAAGAAGGGGGCAACGTTCACTGATCCGATTTGACCGGAGATCGTGGGTTTCTTCAAGTCTAAAGCTGGCTTCGGATCGCAGGAGTTGCAGTGTTTGGTGGGTATGTCATACCTCCAACTTGGCAATTCCACCAGCGCCAGCAAACACAGAAATGTTTTTTCTCACACTGGCTGAGTGTGCGATCGACTGAGGTGAAAGCAACGCGAAACGCCGTAGCGTATGCTTCAGCCTGCGACCGCCAGCACGTCCCCGTCTTCTCATCGCCAGTGGGCGAACGGAACCCGAAGACGCTCTCGCGTGTCGGAGCAAACACTGGTCATCCTCAATCACCGTTCCCGCTAGCACCCTAAGGGCTTGTCAGTAAATAACCCCTAAGATCCCGGCTGCATCAGCCCGAAATACCAGGTCATCAAATCGGTTCCCCAGAACAACCACACCACCCCTCCTAGCGCCAGATACGGTCCAAAAGGAATCTTCGTCGACCAGTCAGCACGCCCCATCAGCCGCAGCGGCACTGCCACCAGCGTGCCTGCGACCGAACCGAGGAAGATCGTGAACAGCACCGCTTGCCAACCCAGAAACGCCCCGATCATCGCCAGGAATTTGACGTCGCCAAATCCCATCGCATCACGGAAGTATACCTTGTTTGAAGTCGTCCCCGTGATCGTTTTTAGTTCTCCAAGCGGTGTCACCTTGCCATCGATCGTCACCTGCTCACACTCGAGAATCGTTTCTACATTAACGGACTTCACGCCGTTCAAAATCACCTCCGAGGTGTTCATCTTCACTTTCTCTGACGTTACCATAAACACGTCCTCCCAAGGTTCTTTCTTGTTCCCGATGGTAAGCATCGGATTGTCGGCACCTTCCTCCTGTGTGATCTCCCATGACTGCGGCGTGTCGTAGTTCGTGCTCTTGCGACCGAACGCCATCTTGCCGAGCACGACCACCGCATACAGGCTGCCGAATCCTACCGCGGCTCCAATCACTGAACGCATCGCTCCCTGCCATCGCGGCACGTCAGCACCGAGTTCCCGCGCGAACGGCATCCATCCATCCCTGCCCAATTCGGTAAGATGCGGGATCGCAAACCAACCAACGATCGAAGCGAGTAAGATCCCGACCACGGTTCCCCCGATCGTGATCTCGTCGGGGATCATCTTGTGCTCGAAGTCGACGAAGGTTGCCACGATCAAACCGCAGGCGAACAACCAGTAGCAGAGCGCCACCGGCCAGCCGATGACCGAGTATGCAAACCCGGTCTGAACCTGCCCCCCAACTGGCAGGATGTGCTCCACAGTTACGAAGTGACGCCAGATCACCACGAACACGATCGCCGTGCCGAGCTCAACAAACCAATAGCGTATCGAGATCCTCGATTGGCAATTATTACACTTCCCTCTCAAGATCAGCCAGGTGACAAGTGGTAGATTGTGATACCACGGGATCTGATACTTGCAGCTAGGGCAGAACGAACGCTTTGGATCGTTCACGGACTGCCCCAATGGCATCCGGTAAATGCAGACGTTCAGGAAAGAACCAATCGTTGCGCCCATTGCGAACGCGAAAAAAGTCAGGAAGTTTGGCAAATTGATCAGTTGGCTCATTGGAAGGAACACTCAGAAATTGTTAGGAAATCCTAAAATTTCGCACCAATTTAGCAATAGTGAAGCAATATTTCAAAAAAATCATAATAGCCATAGCTAAAGTAGATGAAGCGCCGCTGCTACTGCCTCTCGTTGCTCTAGCTTCAGCAACGCTTTTCGTCGCCTGTGGGATCGAGTCAGCCACCAGAGGCAACTCCAGTGCACGGGTTGGGAAGGATCCGCGAGACCTCACCATGGCCATGCCGATGGCTGCTCCAACCAGAGAAAAACTCGTCGTGCTAAGTGACCAGATCCCGTTGCTCCAAGTCGATCTGCGTTACGCAAAGTCCAACAACGTGTCCCGCAGACGTCTTTACGATCGCTCGATGCCCGCGATGCTCGATCAATCGACAGCGAAGAAACTTGCCAAGGCGCAGAAGACTCTCCTCGCCAAGGGCTATGCGCTGAAAGTCTGGGATGCCTACCGCCCGCCTGCCGCCCACCTGCGGCTCTGGAAGCGCTCGGGTCGGAGCGGTTACGTAGCCGACCCGAGGTTGGGTTGGTCAAAACATTGCAGCGGACGCGCGGTCGACGTCACGCTTGTAGATGCAAATACCGGTCTTGAAGTTGAAATGCCATCGAAGTTCGACGACTTCTCCAAGCGAGCCTCGTCCAACTACAGGGGCTCCAATTTCAACATCGTGAAAAATTTAGCCGCCCTGAAATCGGCCATGAAAAATGCCGGGTTCATCGGCATCAAAATGGAATGGTGGCACTTCGAAAACAAACAACGCAACCAGGACAACCTCCCTCCCATCTACGCCGACGAAATCGGAATAAAAGTACCACACTAACATTTAGGGCACCTCCGAAAACCTCATGCGGGCTGGAGCTTGATAAAATCCCCG
>JBLHKE010000742.1:0-3920 GCA_047619485.1 Verrucomicrobiales bacterium
GACATCTTCTGTCCGATGGCGACGTAGATGCAGTAGACCGGGTCGTGATCTTTAAGCGTGCCCTCGGCGGCGGCTTTGTTCTGCTGCGCCTGAGAGATGATGGTGTCGATGGCGATCGTCGTCTTACCAGTCGAGCGGTCACCGATGATGAGCTCACGCTGGCCGCGGCCGATCGGGATCATCGCGTCGATGGACATGATGCCGGTCTGGACGGGAACGCTGACCGACTTACGTGGGATAATACCTGGGGCAATCTTCTCAACCGGGTAGGTGGTGGATGCGTTGAGGTCGCCTTTGCCGTCGATCGGTTGACCGAGTGCATTGACAACGCGGCCGAGGAGCTCTTTGCCGACTGGCACCTGGAGGAGCTTGCCGGTGGTCTTGACCTCATCGCCCTCTTTGATCTTCGATCCATCACCGAGCAACACGCAGCCGACCTCGGTCTCTTCCAAGTTCAGCGCGAGGCCGAAAAGGTTGCCGGGGAATTCGACCATCTCGTTCAACATGACGTCACTGAGGCCTTCGACCTTGGCGACACCATCACCTACTTCACGGACGACGCCGACGTTGGACTTGGTGACGGCGGTTTTGAGGCCGGCGATTTCGGTTTCGAGTTCTTGCAGGATGTTGCTCATCTTCTTTTAAGTGAAAGGTGGGAAGGTAAAAGGTAAAAAGTAAAAGGTTGGTTTAGCTCGCTTCGCTCGATCTAGATCTTGTTGCCGAGGTTTTGCAGCCTAGCGCGGACGCTGCCGTCCCAGACGTCGCTGCCGACGCGCACGCGCAGGCCGCCGATGAGGTCGGGGTTGGTCTTGAATTCAGTGGTGAGGTCGTTGCCGTATTTCTTACGCAGATCCTCGGCGATGCCGTCGCCCTCGTCGGTGTCGAGCGGGGTGGCGCTCTCGACGACGGCGTGTTTCTTAGCGACCTCGAGGCGCAGCAGGCGCTGGTAGGTGCTGAGGATGCCGAGGTAGCCGCGCGGTTTCGCCTCGGCGATGCGCTTCGCCATCGACAGGGCGAGCCCGAGGTCGAGCTGACCGTCCCTCACGCTCATTCGCATTAGTTTGCGGGCGGCGCGGATGGCTTCTTTGCTGGCTTTCATCGGGTTCGGTTAGATCAATACTAGAGCGACATCTGGCCGACGGTCTCCTCATTGATCTTCTTCTGATCATCGTCGGTGAGAACTTTTCCGGTAACTTTGCTAGCGGTGTCGATCACCAGCCGGCCGAAATCACCCTTCAACTGCGAGAGCATCTGACTGCGCTCGAGTTCGGTGGTCTCACGCGCCTTGGTGATGATGGTGTTGGCCTCGGACTGTGCCTCGACGCGCTTCTTGTCACCGACGAGCTCAGCACTGTCGCGAGCCTCAGTGATGAGGCGCTCGGCCTGTTCGTTGGCAGCGCTGATGACCTCGGTCTTCGTCTCCTCAGCTGCCTCGAGATCTGCTTTGATCTTCTTGAGGTTTTCTTCACCCTCGGCGATGCGCGTACGGCGGGTCTCGAGAATCTCGAGCACCGGACCGAAGGCGTACTTCTTAAGGATCAAGTAAACGATCAGAAAGATCAGCACCTGTGCCAAGAATTTTGGCCAGGTGACGCCGAACTGGCTCAGTGTATCTTTTAGGACATCCATCGTTTGGAAGGAAGGTTAGTTGAGCTTAGGGAAAGGAGGTGGAGTAGAAGAAAGGGGATCGCGGACGGGGAACCGGGTGGCTCCCCGCCCGCGAAAGAATTAGTTCAGGGGCTAGTTACCGCTGAGTGCGCGAAGGAAGCCGTAAATGGCGATAGCCTCTGCGAGCGCCATGCCGATAATGGCGATGGTGAGGATGTTACCGAAGGCACCTGGGTTGCGGCCGACAGCCTGCGTCGCGCCGTAGCCGACCATTCCGACACCGATACCTGCACCGGCACCCGCGAGACCGAGGGTGATGGAGCCGTTGATCTCGGCGAACATCATTGCGAACATGATTAGTGATTCCATATTTCTATTTTTCTTGGATTAATGTTTAGTTTTTTAGCACCCGGAGGCACCGCTTTTGTCTTTTCGTTTTTCCCGCCGCCCACTGTCTACGCATGGTCACAACGGGGAAATATTTCTATCAATGCTTAGCGTCTAATGTTCGTCGTGGCTGGTTGAGAGCTGGATGTAGACGGCACAGAGCAGGGAGAACACCATCGCCTGTAGCAGGCCGACGAGGAGCTCCATAAAGTAGAATGGTAGCGGGAAGACGATGCTCGAGACAAACGAGCCGACTGGCCCCCAGTTCTTGCCAAGGTCGCCCATGACGTGCAACAGGCTCTCGCCGGCGTAGACGTTACCAAAGAGACGCAGGGACAGTGTCACCGGGCGGAACGCGATTGAGATAAGCTCGATGATTCCCACGAAGAGGAACACCGGGATGAGCAGCACTCCGAGCAAGCCAGTAAGGCCGCCTTTCGGCGCAAAAGTGTGTTTGAGGAATCCGATTGGCCCGAGCTCGGTCATGGTCAACCACAACCAGACCAGCATGAAGACCGCCGCCATCCCCAGCGTCATGTTCATGTCCGCCGTGGCGGGACGCAGCAGTGGGGTGAAGCTTTTTCCATGTTTCTCGTGGCCGTCGGCATCTGCGTGCTCCCCGTGCGCCTCATCATCGTGGCCGTGGGCTTCGCCGTCTTTGGCGACGTGATCGCCTGCCCCCTCAGTGGAATGTTCTGCGCCGTGGTGCTCAGCATCTTCGGAGCCGTGGTGCTCAGCGTGGGCCGCGCTGGTATCGAGTGTCAGGAAGCCTTTTGTCTCACCAAAACCGATGGTGCCGACACCGGGAACGAGGGCGAACCAGTTCGAGATCAGGACAAAGATGAAAATCGTCGCCAACAGCGGGAAAGCCTTTGGAGCGACCTTTTTGCCGACGATATTCTCTACTTGGCCGTAGAGGAATTCGACGATGAACTCGACGAAGTTCTGTGTGCCCGAGGGGATCGACTGGACATTCTTGGTCGCTTTGCGACAGAAGAAGAGGATCAGGCAAACGACGACGAGCGCGACAAAAATCGAGTTCGTCAGCCAGCCGACCTGATCATTCAAAGGGTCGGCAACCATTGGCACCTCCGCGAGGAGGAACTGGAAGGAAAGAAGGGATTCTCCTGCGATTGGCTGCATCAAATTGACTCGGTCATCAACTAAAGTGAAGGAAACTCGATCTGGCAAAAGCCTCACTGGAACCGGATGGCTCCTAGGGAAGAACCTGTAAAACAAGTGCTTTTTTTAGATCGACGGGGCGGTATTTAATCATTTATAGTATGATTCGCAAGATCAATTTGTGAAATTTTTCACAAAGTCGCTCTCAGACTGCAAAAAAAGGGGAATTCGTAGAGTCGGATCGCACCTAGCGTTGGGCATTCTGCCATTGTCGCTCGCCGATGTTCCCTACGGTCAGAAGAAGTCCACTTGCCTGGCGCAGCCTCCCGGGACCCATGAGTATCAGAGCCACGCCGGCTTCGAACAGATCTACAGCACCGAAAACCCGAATTTCGACAATGACGCAGACTCCGGCCTCAATGGCCTCGACACGAACGGCTACAATGACGAAGCCGAAGCTGGGCTAGCGGGTTTGCCCCCGCCCTCCGCCAACTGCACCATCACCGGCGTCCGGATGAGCGTCCTACCGTGATGGCTGTCGCCGTGCCCGCATCATCCACCATGAAGAAGATGAGGCTTCGTGTCTCGGCAGCGATCGCAAACAACGGCGCGACGATCAGACAGGCGAGGAAAAGCGAGCGGGTGCGCGGTCGGAGCGAATTCGTTCGCCGCTGACCCCAAAAACCAGAGATCCCGATGCACTGAGCGCAAATTTAGCTTGCGAGCAACAACCTTCAGGCGAAGATTTCGCCCCAGCGCAAAACATCAGCTGCAAGCGCGAATAGCTCAGTGGTAGAGCAATT
>JBLHKE010000743.1:0-3913 GCA_047619485.1 Verrucomicrobiales bacterium
CGCGTGCGAGGCGCGATCGATGAGTTCGAAGTCCCGCTGACCCGTTACGCGATGAGCCTCCTGCGGGATCTCGCCCGGGCGCGTGATGCGGTGCAGGACACCTTTATCAAGCTTTACCGGCAACCGGTGGAGACGATGGCAGAGGCGAAGGTGAAGTCTTGGCTGTTCACCGTCTGCCGCAACCGTTCGCTCGACATTCTTAAAAAGGAAATATGTATGATCAGCATCGACGAAGAACAGATTGGAAAAGTGCGCAGCGCCGAACCGGACCCGAGTGAGCAATCGCAGGCGAGTGAGGATCGTGCCGCGATCGCGGAGCACCTGGAGGAAGCGCTCAAGCACATGGATGGCCTGCCGACCAACCAGCGCGAGGTGCTGCGGCTGAAGTTCCAGGGTGGGATGAGTTACAAGGAGATCGCCGGGGCGCTCGACCTGAGTGTCAGCAATGTCGGGTTCCTGTTGCACAGCGGGTTGACGCGCCTGCGCAAATCGTTGGCGGTGGCGAAGGCGAACTAGAAACGGTGATGGCTGACGACATACAGAGGCGGACGAATTTTCGTAGCGTAGGCTTTAGTCTGCGTTCGCCGGCACAGTCCCATCCTCTGATGGCCAGTGCTCGAATGGAACCCGAGAGCGTCGGGCGTGTCGGCGCAAGCACTGGCCATGCGCAAACGGGAGCGCCGTTGCAGACGCAGGCTGAAGGCTACGCTACTGCGCGCTACTAACACTTTACTTAAAAAAGAAAAATCGATGATCGACCTAGATACAGACCCGAGACTGACCGCCTACGCGTTGGATGAACTCGACCGCGAAGAACGGGAAATTTTTGGGCAGGACATGGCGAATGCCGATGGTAATCCAGAAGAGCTGATCGCCAATATTCAGTTGGTCGCGCAGATGCTGGACGAAGTTTTCGCAGGTGAACCCGAGTTGCGCATGACCGAGGAACAGCGTGCCTCGGTGCTCGTTGGCGACGGGAGTGGGGATGCGCTGGAGGTCGACGAGGACGGCAAGGTGCTGCCGTGGGTGGTGCGGGCGACGATTGGTAAGTTGGAGAAGGCGGCGGTGGCTGAGCGGCTACAGCCTTCGCGGGGGCGGCGCGTTGGCAGGCTTTTGTTGGTGAGCGGCTTGGCGGCGTGCTTCGTCGGAGGAATGATCATGATCACACAGCAGACGCTTTTGGATCGTACGGACGGTATGGTCGCGATGGAGCCGCCGGCAATTGAGGTGGAGTCGGCTGACTTACCGTATCTTCCTTACCCGAGACCACGGCACATTGAGCTAGCTTCGCCAGCACCGGAGCCCGCGTTCGAGCCTCAGACTATAGCAACGAACGTAACGAGTTCGATACCTGTCGAGCTTGGTATCGTGGACGAGTCAGCAGCGTCATTCGATGCGCTAGCTGGAGCCGGCGGGGACTTTGGTGCTGGATTTGGCTCGGGGGACGGCGGTGGCGGTGGATTGATGCGGACATCGATTCCTGCATCCCGAGAGTCGACGCCAACATGGATGGGCAGTGGTCACGAGCAGTCTGGCGCCTTTCGGGTGAAGCGTCAGGCCGGCTCTACGATCACCAGTGCAGAGTTGGCGAAATTGCGCAGTACCGTTGCAAACTTGGAAGGGCTTGATGGGGATCTGTTGGTGAAGACTGCTGTCGATTTAGCAGTAACAAGTCCGACCCTTCAAAATCGTTTTCCAGATTATGAAACAGAGAAGCTTAAACTCCAGGCTCTCCGGGGTTCTGGTCTCGGTGCGGGGCATCCGAAGGTTATCGAGTCCGAGGGGATGATCGAGATGCTCCAAAAGATGCTAGTCGATTCGGTTCGTTCCAGCGAGAGATCTCTGAAGACAAGGATTGCCATCTTTGAACGAAATCCGGAGGCGGTTCGAGGGGCTCCTTCGCAAGAAGCCTATGACAAGATTATCGAGAATCAGTACAATGACGTCGTTGAGGGAAATAACCAACTTTCGACTTTCTCCATCGACGTCGACACGGCGTCTTACGCAAACATCCGTCGCATGCTCCGCGCAGGCCAGAAGCCGCCCGCTGCTGCGGTGCGTATCGAGGAGATGGTGAACTATTTTAACTACGCCTACCCGCAGCCTGAGGGAAAACGCCCTTTCTCGGCGAACCTTGAGGTGGCGTCTTGCCCTTGGGAAAAGGGGCATCGGCTGGTGCGGATTGGGCTGAAAGGGCGTGAAAAGTCAGCGGATGAGCGGCCGAACTCGAACCTAGTGTTCCTCATCGACGTGTCGGGGTCGATGCAATCTGCGAACAAGCTGTCTCTCTTGAAGGTGTCGATGATGGGCTTGGTGAAAAATCTGCGCGAGCAGGATTCGGTGGCGATCGTCGCCTATGCTGGAAATTCTGGCCTAGTATTGGATTCCACTTCTGGTGCCCTTCAGGACGAACTGCTTTCGGCGATCGGCCGCCTCGAGGCTGGCGGATCGACCAATGGTGGCGCTGGGATCCAGTTAGCTTACCGGGTCGCGAAAGAGAACTTCATCAAGGGTGGGGTAAACCGGGTCATCCTCGCGACGGATGGCGATTTCAATGTCGGCATCACCGATCAGAATGAGCTGGTGAAGATGGTCGCCGAGCGGGCGAAGGAGAATGTGTTTCTCACTGTGTTAGGTTTTGGAAGCGGCAATCTGAAGGACGATCTAATCGAGAAGATTTCGAATCGGGGCAACGGTAATTCGTTCTACATCGACACCGCCCGTGAGGGGCACAAGGTGTTGGTCGAAGAAATGGGCGCGACGCTTGAGACGATTGCGAAAGACGTGAAGATCCAGGTCGAATTCAACCCGTCGAAGGTCCAGAGCTACCGCCTGATCGGTTATGAGAATCGCAGGCTGCGCAATCGCGACTTCAACGATGACAAGATCGACGCTGGCGAAGTTGGTGCCGGGCACTCGGTGACCGCCATGTATGAAATCGTTCCTGTCGGCGCAGCAGGTGCCGTGGATGAGCTGAGGTATGCGCCCGGGCGGGAGGTTCGGAAAGCGAATGGCAGCCAGGAACTGCTCACGGTGACGATGCGCTACAAGCAGCCTGAGGGGACGAAGAGCGTGAAGTTCGATGCGCCGCTGGTGGACACCGGAAATGGCTGGGAACAGTCGAGTGGCGATTTCCGCTTTGCCGCGTCGGTGGCCGGTTTCGGGATGCTGCTGCGTGATTCGGAGTTCAAGGGCGAGCTGAGTTTCGAGCTGGTGGAGGAATTGGCAGGCGAGGGGATCGGTGCAGATCCCAAGGGCTACCGGAAGGAGTTTCTCGAATTGCTGGAACTCGCTCGCCGGATCGGTCGGTAAGCTCGGGGGCAATCACTCGGGGCAAGGGCGTCCCGTCCATTAGCGTTGACTCAAGCTTTTCTAGCTTTGATCGTCCGTAACTTTGATTTGCAATCACAGTCATCCCATAGCCACCTTTTCTCGGGTGGCTGGATCTAGTTTTGTAGGGTTTTCGGCTCGGTTCTGCGGGTCGTTTTTTCCAACTTTCAGCCGTCATGCTCATTTCGCGGGCTCTTGCTCCCTAGTGTCTTAAGGGCTTGTTCGGAAATAAGTTGGTCAATAGCTGGGCAGGCATTGAGCTTACCACCAAGGCGGAGTTTGCTTCGTGTAGTGAACGACTCGGAGGGAACTCCAACGCAGCTGGGAGGTTCAAGGGCTAGCAGATATGTCTGAGTTATTTCCGAACACGCCCCAAGCAAGACGACTACGTGGCTCCACCGTATGAAGGTGCGCGCTTTTCTATCGACCCGTGCTCGCCGGCGAGCGTGGCAACGCGGTGCGGTGGTATGAGCTTGCAGAGCTGGGTCAGCACTGGCTGCTTCGTTTTGGCTGGTGTTTTTTCGCCGCTACTAGTCGGTGGCTCAGAGCCCCCCACGGACGAGCGACGGGAACATCAGCCGCT
>JBLHKE010000744.1:0-3897 GCA_047619485.1 Verrucomicrobiales bacterium
CATGCTCCCTGGCTTCACTTCCCCACGCAACACGGAGCCAGCGGGTGACCGTCCTAAGCGGATGCTTCCGAAAATTCTGATCGTGCTCGCGGTCATCGCCGGTCTCGTCGTCTTCTTTAAAACTGTGCCAATCGGTGAGGCGATGCGAGCCGCTACCGCGTGGGTCGAGTCGCTGGGCTTCTGGGCGCCGGTCGGGTTCATCGCGATCTATGCGCTCAGCGTTGTCTTCTTCATCCCGGGATCGATTCTGACCGCGGCGGCGGGAACGTTGTTCGGCGTTGTTTCTGGCTCGGTCTACGTGTCGATCGCTTCGACGCTCGGCGCTTCGGTGGCGTTCCTCGTGGGGCGTTACGTGGCACGTTCGAAGATCGAGAAACGGATCGAGGGCAACGAGCGCTTCGCAGCCATTGATGGCGTGGTTGCGAAAGAGGGCTGGAAGATCGTCGGCCTGACGCGCCTGTCACCGGCCTTTCCGTTCACGCTGTTGAACTACGCCTACGGGGTCACCCGTGTGAAGTTCAGCCACTACTTGCTCGCTTCATGGATCGGGATGATGCCGGGCACGGTTTTTTACGTCTAGCTCGGTTCGCTCGGCAAAGCCGCCAGCGAAGGCAAGTCGCCTGCGCAATGGGCGATGTATGGAGTCGGCCTGCTCGCAACGGTCGCCATGACCGTCTACGTGACCAAAATCGCCAAGCGCGCCCTTAGTGAGCGTATTTCCTAACCATTTAACCCCGGGCGCTTCAAGGCCGATCCCGCAAAGTATGCGCCACCGTATGGCGGGCACAGCGTTTGGGCGATGGCGGAGAAGAACCAGTTGTTGAAAATCGATCCCAAGAAGTTCGATTTCCACGGCGGCAAGCTCTACCTCAACTACAGTAGTGGCACGCTGAAGAAGTGGAAGAACGATCGCGCTGGCATGATCAAGCGCGGTGACAGCAACTACAAGACGCACTAACGGAAACACCAACTAGCCTCGCCAGTTTCCAACCGAAGACTTCACGGCCCGCAAAAATAATGAACGCTAATATCCTACCACAACTCCTTCCGCTCGACGCACATAATCAGAAACTCCAGTCGAACGTCCACCCGACCGATTGGCAGAACCCGACCCCGGACGGGACTTACAACATGGTGGTGATCGGTGGCGGGACTGCTGGGCTGGTGACGGCTGCCGGTGCGGCCGGGCTCGGTGCGAAAGTGGCACTGATCGAGCGCGACCTGCTTGGCGGCGACTGCTTGAACGTCGGCTGCGTGCCGTCGAAAGCGATCATCGCGGCCGCCCGGCGCGCCGCCCAGGTGCGTGATGCCGGAGAGTTCGGAGTGAATGTGCCGGACGGCGTGACGATCGATTTTGGCAAGGCGATGGAGCGGATGCGCGAGCTACGAGCCGATATCAGCCCGCATGATTCTGCCCAGCGCTTCAAGGATATGGGGATCGATCTGTATCTCGGCGGTGGCAAGTTCATCGATGCGAATACGATCGAGGTGGGCGGGCAGCAGTTGAAGTTCAAGAAGGCGACGATCGCGACCGGGGCGCGGGCGTCTGCTCCGCCGATCAAGGGGCTTGAGAACGTCGAATATTTGACCAATGAGAAATTGTTTTCGCTGACCGAGTTGCCCGAGAGATTCGGGATCATCGGCACGGGGCCGATCGGTTGCGAGATGGCGCAGAGTTTCGCCCGCTTCGGTTCGGACGTGATCATGGTTGGTTCGAGGGCGACCGTGTTGGAGCGCGAAGATCCGGAGGCGGCGTTGGTGGTGCAGGAAAATCTCGAGCGCGATGGCGTGAAGATTGTCGGTGGGGGGCATGACCTAGTTTTGGAGGACGCCGGTGATGGGAAAATTCGGCTGAAGGGGGGTGGCTATGAGCACACCGTGGACAAGCTGCTGGTGGCGGTCGGGCGTGCGCCGAACGTGGAGGGGCTCGGGCTGGAGGAGGTCGGGATCGAATACACCAGCGCCGGTGTGATCGTAAACGACAAGCTGCAGACGAGCGTCTCGAATATTTATGCTGCGGGCGATATTTGCTCGTCGTTCAAGTTCACTCACGCGGCCGATTTCATGGCGCGCAATGTGTTGCGCAACGCCCTGTTCATGGGGCGGGCGAAGACGAGCGATCTGATTATCCCGTGGGCGACCTACACAGAGCCTGAGCTGGCGCACGTCGGCATCTACGAGCGGGAGGCTAAGGAGAATGGGGTGGAGATCGACACATACACCGTGCAGCTTTCGAGCGTCGACCGTGCGATTCTCTCTGGTGAGACGGATGGGTTTGTCAAAGTCCACACGAAGAGGGGCAAGGACGAAATTCTCGGCGCGACGGTGGTCGGCGCGGGCGCCGGTGAGATGATCAGCGAGCTGACGCTGGCGATGACGAATAAGATTGGTCTGGGGACGATTGCCAATACGATCCACCCATATCCGACCGTGGCTGAGGCGATCCGCAAGGCGGGTGACCTCTACAACAAGACTCGCCTCACACCGCGGGTGGCTTCGATCATGAAAAAGTGGCTCGCCTGGGCGCGCCGGTAGTGAGTGAAATAGACGACGATGAAAACTGAGCAACACGAATTTACCAACGGCGAGGGGCACCAGCTGGCGGCGCGACTCGACCTGCCAGACTTCTGCCAGCCTCGAGCCTTCGCTCTATTTGCCCACTGCTTTACCTGTGGGAAAGATTTGCGTTCGGCGCAGAACATCGCTGCGGCGATGACCGACTTGGGGATCGGCGTGCTGCGTTTCGATTTCCCCGGGCTGGGGCAGAGCGGTGGAAGTTTCGCCGATTCTACTTTTAGTGGCAACGTTGACGATCTCTACCGGGCGTCCGAGTATCTGCGGGAGATCAACGCATCGCCGCAGATTCTGATCGGACACTCATTGGGTGGGGCGGCTGCGATCCGGGCGGCGTCACTGATCGATTCGGTGCGGGCGGTGGCGACGATTGGTGCGCCTGCCGATCCGGCTCACGTACTGCATTTGCTGGACGGCAAACGAGATCAGATCGAGATGGAAGGAGAGGCTAAAGTGTCGTTGGCTGGACGCGAATTTTTGATCAAGCAATCGTTTGTCGACGATTTGAAGAACATTTCGATGGAGGAGGCGACTCGGAGTCTCGGCAAGGCCTTGTTGGTGCTGCATTCACCCGTGGATGAGATCGTCGGAATCGAGAATGCTGGGCGCATCTATGATCGCGCCCTTCACCCGAAGAGTTTCATCTCGTTGGATGAGGCGGACCATCTGCTCAGCCGAGCGGAGGACTCGCGCTACGTCGGGAAGACGATCGCCGCCTGGGCCGAACGGTATCTGGAACCAGTTGAGACGCTTGTTAATGCTGACGAGGTGATTGTTAGGATCGGCAAGTCAGGTTTCCGCACCGACATTCTGGCGAACGGGCAACACATCATTGCCGACGAGCCGGTTTCGGTGGGGGGCACCGATCTGGGGCCGACTCCGTATGATCTGATGGCTAGTGCGCTGGGCGCCTGTACCGCGATGACCTTGCGGATGTATGCGAATCACAAGAAGCTGCCACTGGAATCGGTCGAGGTGCGATTGCGGCACGACAAGGTCGATGGCGTGGACGTTTTTGAGAGGGATCTGATCATCGAGGGTGATCTTACCGATGCGCAGCGCAGCCGGATGATGGAAATTGCCGACCGCTGCCCGGTGCACCGGACGCTGGAATCGGAAGTCCGGGTGGAGACTAGATTGCTTTGATTGAAGTGGCGAGGCCAAGGAGTCTATGGCGTTTCGCCGCGGCACTAAGGGGGTGTCAGGAAATAAGTCATACAAAGATGCGCAGGAATTTTAGCCAGCACCAAGGCAGATTTCAGCGATGATAGCGGGCTATTTGAGTTGGAAGCTAACGCGGGTGATGGCTAAAATAACCAGCAG
>JBLHKE010000745.1:0-3896 GCA_047619485.1 Verrucomicrobiales bacterium
GGTACTGAGCCCGCCGTCCCGCTCAGCGCCGAACAGTTGCGGGATAAAGAGGGCAAGGGAGCGCGGGAACTGCGCCGCAAGCTGGAGGGCTTCAATGTCAAAGAAGATCCCGCCGCGGTGGCGTTCGCGTGGCCTCATCTGAAAAGCCCCGACCGATTCATCCGCTACGCCGCCCGCATGGCGATCGAGCGCAATCCGGTGTCCGATTGGCAGGCGAAGGCGCTCGCCGAAAAGCAGCCGGACGCCGCGTTCACCGCGCTCTTGGCTCTGGCGCGATTGGGCAGCTCTGAATCCCAGCCTGATCTTCTGAAAGCACTCACCGCGATTCCATTTGCGGGTCTCAGCGAAGAACAGGTGCTCGACAAATTGCGCGTCATCGAAGTTTCCATCGCGCGCCAGGGCATTCCCACCGGTGAAATCGCCAATCAGGTGATCGCCGATGTGGATCCACTCTATCCGGCGAAGTCGGAGTTCGCCAACCGCGAGCTTTGCCAAATCCTCCTCGCACTCAATGCCCCGAACGCCGTCGCCAAAACGGTCGCGCTGCTCCGGGCCGCGACGACCCAGGAAGAGCAGATGACCTATGTGATGGCGTTGCGAAAAATCAAGCAGGGCTGGACCCAAGAACTCCGCCGTGAGTATCTCTCATGGTGGAACGAAGGCCGCTCGACCGAGCACCCTGAACATGTCGTCCAGTGGTTCAAAGACGCCGGCATCAACTTTAACAACGGAGCGAGCTTCAACGGGTTCATGAAAAACGCGCTCAACGACGCCAAGGCGACGATGACGCCCGCAGAGCTCGCCGCCATGGGCGACATCACCAAGCTCAAGCCCGCACCGAAAGCACCCGTCGAGGCGCGCAAATTCGTCAAGGACTGGAAGACCGCTGACCTGCAACCGCTGTTGGCGAAAGTCGGCAGCGGCCGGAATTTTGCCAAAGGCAAAGCGACCTTCGAAGCCGCCCAGTGCGCCCTGTGCCATCGCTACGGTGACCAGGGCGGAGCGGCCGGCCCGGATCTCACCACCATCGCCACCCGCTTCAAGCGACAGGACATTTTGGAATCTATGACCGAGCCGTCGAAGGTTCTCTCCGAGCAGTACATGAACACCGCGTTCGCGATGAAAGACGGCAGCTTTGTCGCAGGCAGAATCAAACAAGAGACCGATGATGAGGTCGTGGTTTTGACCAACCCGTTCGATGCGACTACCACCGCCACCGTGAACAAATCCGAAATCAAGAAGCGCGAGCTGTCGAAAATTTCGATCATGCCTCCAGGTTTGCTCAACACCTTCACCGAGGAAGAAATCCTCGACCTGTTAGCGTTCCTCGAATCGATGAACGATCCGAAACATCCGAATTTTACTAAGTAGGAGAGAGAGCCACAACGCCTTCATCTGGCTCACCATCTAATTGTGCGTGCTGCCATGATCACAAACATGACCCGATCGTGACACGCGACTAGTACCCGCTCTATGGCGTCCTGCGGAGCACGCGGCAGCGCCCGGGGCCGCGTGATGCCCGTCCCAAATTGACAATGATCGCAGTGAGAGACGATGATTAACGAATTCGCCCCCTGACTCAGACTAAGACTTTGAAATTCAATATCATCCGCCTCCGGCGCCACCGGGATCTTGCCCAAGCGCCTGCCATGTATTCATGATCGCGGTGGTTTCAGCTTTGATCGTGTTCGGGCTCACGGCCTTGGCGGAATGGCTCCATGGCCGACGTATTCGGGTGACGGAGCGGCTGGCTTTCGGGCCGGCGGGAGCCCGGGGTTGGACGCGCTTGGTGCCGTTGCTGCGGGCGGCGAGCCTGGCGGCGCTTGCCTGGGGTCTGGCGACCCTGATCCTCCTGAAAAGGGGCGGGGACGATGGTCTCGCGGATCGGGATGACGGCGATGCTACACGGCTGGTGTTTGTCGCAGATCTTTCGCCGAGCATGTACTTGGAAGACGCGGGACCTGACGGATCGCTGACCCGTCAGGCTCGGATGCGTGAAGTGGTGGAGGGCATCCTTCAGCGGGTCAGCGGAGATCTTCGCTTCGGTGTGATCGGCTTTTACACGGAATCGTTGCCGGTGGTGATGGAGGCGCGTGACCCCGAGCTGGTGCGCAATGTGTTCAATGGCCTGCCGGTCACCTATGCGATGCCGCTGGGAAAAACGGATCTGGGCCGGGCGGTGAACGAGACGCTGGAGCTGGTGGCGGATTTTCCCGAGAGCAGCACCCGGATCATCCTGTTCAGCGACGGGGATTCGGTGAACTTGGTACCGATCGCGCCGCGGCCGAAGTCGGTGACGGAGGTGCTCGTGCTCGGCATCGGCAATCCGAACAAAGGCCTCTACATCGACGGCCATCAGTCGCGGCAGGAAGTCGGAACGTTGCGCAGCTTGGCGGCTTCGTTAGGCGGTGCGTACGAAGACGTGAACACGAAACATCTCGCCACCTCGGCGCTCGGTGATCTGGTGGTTCCGCTGGCGCCACTAGAGAAAGGGTTGAACCTGGAGCAGATCGCGGTGCTGGCGATGGTGCTCGGGGCTTTGATCAACGGGTGCCTGCCGATCGTCCTCGAGATCTTCGGCAGCGACTGGAAAGTGAACCCGAAAAAACGCCGAGCCGCGAAGGGCCCGGTCATCGCGGAGGGGACGACGACGGCATGAGAAAGTTCTTCACCCTACTCTGGCTGCTCTGTCCGGTGGCGGCGCTGTATTACCACTACAACGAGGGGCAGGATCAGCTCGCGCGGATCGATGCCCGAGAGCATGTGGAGGAAATTCGCGAGGCGGAGCAGGCCGAGGACCCCGACTGGGCGCAGATCATCGAGGAGTACGACAAGCTCGACCGGGAATTGCCGGGAGACGAGCGCCCGCTAGTGCGGCATCAGATTCAGCTGGCGAAATCGAAGGCGCGGCTGGAGATGCTCGACGTGGCGGCGGCCGCGGAGGAACTAACACTCCTGCTGCGGGAGACCGCCCAGACGCATGGCGAAGACGCGAAGATCACCCGGGCCGTGCGCGAGACACTCGGCAAGGCGCACTACTACGCGGCCTATCTCCTGAAAACTAGCGGCGCGGCGGAGTCCGAATGGCGGCCTTACGCCGAAAGAACCCGGCAGATTTTCCGTTTCCTAGCCGAGCACCAAGAGCCCGGCGCGCTGGCGAACTACGAAGAACGCGTCGCGGCCGAGTTTCAAAAGACGATCAATCCTGAGTTATCACCATGAACATTTCCCCATCGATCCGAATCGGTCTCGGCGCGTCCTTTCTAGCGCTAGGCCTGGCCCTTGCCCTTGCCCAAGTGCAAGGTGATAAACCTGCGCCTGCTCCGGACATCGAAGGCGTCAAAGGCGTCGAACAGGAAGCCGTGGAGAGCGTCAAAAAGGTCGAGCCACCGACCGCAACTCCGGTGGCGGAAAGCAGCGCAGTGGGCGTGAAGAAGGTCGATGGCGTCAACTCTATCGACGGCGTGAAAACACCTGCGCCGAATTCCGTCAAGCCGGTGACTCCGCCCCCTCCGGTCGGCGCCGCAGTTAGCAGCATTCGCGCCGTCAAAGGTGTGCAGGGCATCGTCGTGCCGAAGCAGCGGAACTTGGAAGCCGCGCTGATGATCGAGGCGGGCGCAGGGCCGACCGGACCGGCAGCCGCCGCGGCAGCCGCGGGACTTTTCGGGCCTCCGGGAACCGCGCCCGGACCACCAAGTAAGGAAGACGGTCGCGTTGATTTCCAAGAATTCGAGAAACAGAACACACCGGGATCGTAATTGGGCATCCTGCCCGTCTTTTAACATGAATGCTTATTTCCATCGATCCATCGCGGCTTACGCAGCTATGGCTCTCGCACTCGCCCTTTTCGTCCCCACCTCTGCGAACGCTCAGGAACCGCCTGCTGCGGCCGAGCC
>JBLHKE010000746.1:0-3890 GCA_047619485.1 Verrucomicrobiales bacterium
TCGATTCCGGTGTGCCATTTGCCGATGTGCGCAGTGGTGTAACCGTTCTCGCGGAACACGCTTGGCCAGAAGCGGCACTTCGCAGGGTCGTAGGCGCTGCCCGGATATTGACCCTCCATGCGCATCGATTCGATGCCGTGCTGGTGGTGCCCGGTGAGCATTGTCGCGCGCGATGGCATGCACCACGAACCGATGTAGGCGTTCGAGAAGCGGACACCCTGCGCCGCGAGTGCATCAATGTTAGGGGTTTCTACCCATGGGTAGGCCTCTGGGTAGCAGCTGACGGTGCGCGACGATTGGTCGTCGGTGTAGATGAACAAAATGTTCGGTCGATCTTTTGCGGTTGCCGGCCGGAGGGCGGTGAGGATGAGAAGGGCTACGAGCACAGGTTTCATGGTATTTGGACTATGGGTTGCCGAACGGATTGTTGTCGATCTTCGATGTTCCACCCAGAGGTCAACAAACCGTCCGTTACTGCTGCGTCGACTCAAACAAATCCCGCGGCCAAAGTTCCCCCACCTCCAACCTCCTCCACGGCCTCTGGGAAGGGATTGTTTGTCTTCCCGTCCATCGTGCCATTCTAATCTTATTCAGCCCAGTCAATCGAATCGGAGATCCTGGTTCCTCTCTAAGGAGTTGATTCTTAGACGACCCCGGTGCAGTCAAATTTTCGGACACGACTCCATGATCAAACACCGTCCCCCCTTCGACCCCGAACGGCTCGGCAATTCCGAGTAAAAATGAGCGAGAAAAGAACACTTCCTGCGCCGCCAGACAGAACAGCTCGGGGTCACCTTGACTCTCGTGGAGGGGAAAGCTTCATGGGAGAGAGTCAAGAAGCGTGATCCAGAGGGAGTTCATTTCTCGGTCTTGTCGTCCGCAACGAGCTGGGCGAGGTGCTTCCAAACCAAACTGGCGACCTTTTTATGACCCAAGGCGTTAGGATGGATGCGGTCTTCCTGGTTTAGCTTGGCGACTCCACTAACCCCTTCTAAAAGATCGGGCACCAGTGGGACGCCCTTCTCTTTGGCGACTTTCGGGAAGATCTCCCTGAAGCGGGCAACGTATTTCTCGCCCATGTTCTTGGGGACATCGATCCCCGTCAGCAGGATCTTCAATTTCGGATTCGAGGCACGCGCTTTGGCGATAATCGCCCTGAGGTTTGCCTCGGTCGAGGCTGGATCGATCCCACGCAGACCGTCATTGCCACCGAGGGCGACGATCAGGACGTCGGGCTTCGATTTCAGCAGCCAGCTGAGGCGCCGCAGCCCACCGGCGCTGGTATCGCCACTCACGCCGCCATTGACCACTTTCCACTCGAGCCGCTCGCCGAGCAGCGCGGGGAACGCCTCTGTCTCAAGGACGCCGTAACCCTTAGTCAGACTGTCGCCGAGAACGAGCAGAGTCTTTTTCTCCTCTTCAGCGTGAAGCTTACAGATCCCGATGAGAGAAACGAGCGTAATGATTGCAGTTCGACGGTTCAAAGCTCAACTGTATACGCCGCCCACTCCACTCCCGCAACCGATGCCAGAACCGATTCTAAAAACCACAGACCTAACGAAGAGCTATCCTAGCGCCGGAGCGGGTGATCTGACGGTGCTCGACGGGATCGAAATCGAGGTTCCGGCGGGCGCCACTTGTGCGATCGTCGGACCGTCTGGCAGCGGTAAAACGACGCTGTTGGGGCTCTGTGCCGGACTTGACCACCCGACCCGTGGCGATGTTTTGCTCGATGGCCAAGCTCTGAGCGGGCTCTCCGAAGACGAGCGTGCCGCTGTGCGCAGCCGCTCGGTCGGCTTCGTGTTTCAGAACTTCCAGTTGGTGCCGACGCTGACGGCGCTGGAGAACGTGCTCGTCCCCCTCGAACTGCGTGGCGAGCGCGGTCCATCTTTGGTCAAGCGTGGGCGCGAACTGTTGACGGAGGTCGGCCTGGGAGAGAGAACCAGCCACTTCCCAGTACAACTCTCCGGGGGTGAGCAGCAGCGGGTGGCCTTGGCGCGCGCCTTCATCGGCGAGCCGAAGATCTTGTTCGCCGACGAGCCGACCGGGAATCTCGATGGCGATTCCGGAGCGCTCATCGAAGAGATGCTTTTCCGGCTCAACAAAAGCAAAGGTACAACGCTCGTTATCGTCACCCATGATCGCGAGTTAGCCGACAAGGCGGATGTCGTGTTCGTGATGAAGAACGGCAGAGTCATCGACACGGTGCTGGCAAAGGCATGAAGACCCTGCGAGAACTGTTAGACGGCTGGACGTGGCGGATGGCATGGCGCGATAGCCGCGCGGAGCGGCGGCGGTTGTTGGTGTTTTCCTTGTCGATCCTGTTTGGCGTCGCCGCCTTAGTCGCCATTGGTTCGCTAAACCGGAATCTCGGCGATGCGGTGGAGACTCAGGCCAAAGATCTGCTCGGGGCGGATTTGATGCTTAACTCGCGCCGCCCCTTCCAAGAGGCTCATGCCCCCGAGCGCTGGGGCGAGCCAGATGGCACCGAAGAAGCTGAGGCACGAAAGCTGATCGATGGGTTGCCCGGCGACCGGCAGCTAGAGGTGAGTTTTACGACGATGCTGCTCGTACCGAAGAGCGACGACGCGCGCCTCGTTAACGTCCGGGGGATCGACAGGGGTTACCCTTTCTTTGGCGAGGTCGAGACAGCGCCCGCCGACGCCTGGGAGCGCTGCCAGAAGGGCGACGGTGTGGTGTTGGAGGGGTCGATCGCCGGGCAGTATGAGATCCAGGTCGGAGACATAGTGAAGCTCGGGCAGAAAGAGTATCCGGTTCTCGGCCTGCTGGTGAAATCGCCTCCTCAGGCGTCGGCCTTTGGAGCCTTCGCCCCGCAGGTGTTCATGCTGCGCTCGGAGGTGGGAGACACGGGGTTGCTGGGTGAGCGCAGCATTGCTGTGTATCGTGTCTACTTTCGGATTGACGCCCTTGTGCCGGGTGCTGAGGTGCTGAATGAGGAGCAGAAGAAAATTTTCAAAACGGCGGGGATCCGCGCCGAGACGGTCGCAGACCGGAAGCGCAACTTGGGCAAAACGCTCGATCGGCTCTACAGCTTCTTTAGCCTGATCGGTTTCGTAGCGCTTCTCCTCGGTGGCGTCGGCATCGCCAGCGCGATTCATGTGCATGTGTCAGGCCGGCTAAAAACGGTGGCGACTCTCCGTTGTCTAGGTTGCACGCCAGCTAAGGCGACAGCGGTTTTTCTGGCGCAGGGAATCGCCCTCGGTCTGATCGGATCGCTGGCTGGGGCGATGCTGGGGGTCGCTCTGCAGCAATTCATCCCGCGCTTTTTCAAAGATCAGCTGCCCTTCGAAATCGCGCTCGATCTGGCGCCCAGTGAAGTTTTAACAGGCGTTGGCATCGGCTTTCTGATCTGCATCACGTTTACTATGTTGCCGCTATTGAAGGTGCGTCGTGTGTCACCGTTGTCCGCGTTGCGCGGGCATGCGGGTGTGACATCGTCCTTCTGGCGCGACCCGTATAGCTGGCTCGCCTTGGGGGCAGTGGTCGCGGCGCTGACGCTCCTCGCGGTGGCGTTGAGCCCCGCGAACATCAAGTGGCTGGGCATCGGATTCATGCTTGCCTTGGGGGTGATCGTTGCGGTGCTGGCGCTGGTGGCAAAAGTGATCACCATCCTCGCACGCAAGCTAGTCGGCGCGCGCCAGCCCTATGTGCTGCGCCAGGGCATGGCCAATCTCTACCGGCCGCGCAACCAGACGACCTTGTTTTTACTGTCGGCCGGGCTCGGAGTTTGCCTCGTGCTGACTCTGTTCCTCACGCAAAAAATGTTGGTTGAGCAACTGGGAGGCAAGACGCTGGCGGGCAAGGCCGACACCTATCTAATCGATGTGCAATCCGATCAGCGCGAGGGCGTTGGCGAAGTGTTTGCGGAA
>JBLHKE010000747.1:0-3887 GCA_047619485.1 Verrucomicrobiales bacterium
TAGTATTCCTCATCAAGGCCGTGCGGCGCGGGCGCGGGATCTATTGGGTGCTGTTCGCGCTGTTCGAAGCCCTGACTTTCTACGCCTATCCTGGCACGATTTACTTGCTCATCTGCGCCAATCTCGCCGCGATCGCACACATTTTGCTTGCCCGGGACGGGGTGGATCAGGCGGATCGCTTCGCGCTCGCCAGCCGCTGGTTCGCTGCGAACACGGCGGCCGCTCTACCGCTGGTTTTCCTGTTGATGCCGATCTTCAAACAGCTGCAGGGCTACATGGATCGCAGTGATGCGCGCGGTCTGATCAATGCGGATTGGCTCTGGGAGAATGCGGCGCACATGGCGACTGGCATCCAGTGGGCACACGGCGAGCCTGAGAACCCATGGCGCCCCATGCTCAGCGAAACACCTGCGCTCTCGCTGTTGGTGATGATCTTGTTTTTCGGTTTCGGCATCATCGGGCTTGTCCGGCTCGTCCGTGGAAAGAAGCTCTGGCTGGCCGTTGCGCTCGCGTCGCCATATCCGCTGATGATCGCCCACGCATTGGAGAGCGGCACGATCATCTTCCAGTGGTACACCCTCACTTCCCTCCCGCTGTTTGTCGCCGCAGCGGCCATCGGGGTCGGATACGTGTTCACTAAGATCGAACCGCTCCGCAAACGCACGCTCTCGGAGTTCGTAATTTTTTCCCTGCTGCTGCTCGGCTACCATTTCTTCACCCACGAACAGGTGATGATCCAGCGCGACCACTCGGTGGAACAATTGCGCGAGTCCGTCGAGGCAACCAGGGAGGTGATGAATCCTCTCCACCCCGATATCGGCAATCACCTCACCGCACAGTTCTGTCAGGCCTCGCGTGGCTACGACCCGACGACGTATTATTACCGCTCGGACAAGAAGCAACCCGATGCGCCCGAACGGCTGAAGGAACTCATGCTGCGCGCCGACGCCGAGGGCAAACCTCTGCACGTGAACCTCTCCATGCCCGGGCTCGCCCGCCGCGATTGGTCAGGCCTGATGAAGGTCGTCGAGAACCCCGGATGGTTCGAACTCCTTCCGCTATTCTGGGGGCTACAGGATCCCTGTACCCGCTATGTCTACCGCTATCGGCCAAATTCCTATCAGGGGAATCCCGTGCCGGCGGCCGACGCCTCCTGATTGGAATCACTGGCACCCGCATCCGCATCAGATTCTATTAATCACGCTGGTGATCTTGCGGTTTTTCTTTTAAGACCATGGAGTGAATCGTTTCCTCGAGCGCCTGGCGCAAGCTAGTTGTAGCGTTTCGGATCGTAACCGACTCCGCTGCGCTTGGCCTCGAGCCGCGCTTTCAAGCCGGCGAGCCGATCGGCATGCTTGGGATCACTTGCGAGGTTGCTGAATTCTCCTGGATCGTTCTTCAGGTCGTAGAGCTCGAAGCCTTTCTTTCCGTATCCCCACTGGGTGAAGCGCCAGTCCTCGGTACGGATCGATTCCCCCCCGTTGCGGCTGATGGTGAAAGCCAGATCTTTGCTCCAGTCATCTGCGGAGGGATCCTTGAGCAGGGTTATGAGACTCTGCCCTTGTAGGTTTTTGGGAGCCTCCAAACCGGCGAGTGCGGCGACGGTCGGGTAGAGGTCGACTAGCTCGGTGATCTGCTTGCTCGCCTCGCCGTGGGTCGCAGGCATCCAGGGGACGCTGAGGATGAAGGGCACGCGGGTCGCCTCTTCGAACAGGTGCTGCTTCTGAAACTTGTTGTGGTGGCCCAAAAGATATCCATGATCGCTGGAGAAGATGACGATGGTGTTCTCGCGGAGCCCTAACTTATCGAGTGCATCGAGCACGCGACCGACTTGGGCGTCCATGTAAGAGATGCTGGCGTAGTAAGCTTCGAGCAATCCCTTGTGCAACTCGGGGGTGACGCCGTAGCGTCCGATGGATTTGTAGTCGCGGATCACCTCGGGCACATCGTCGAGGTCGCCATCGGGGACGCCCGGGGCGATCATCGCTTCGCGGTCGTAAAGGTCGAAGTACTTCTCCGGGGCGACCAGCGGCACGTGCGGACGCACGAAGCCGCAGCCGAGGAAGAACGGTTGATCCTTGTTGCGTTTGAGGAAGTCGATCGCCGCTTCAGCGGCCATACCGTCGGCATGCTCGAGGTCGCCAGCGGAAGATTCTACGCCGGTGAATGTCTGGGAACCGGTGTCCTTCGGTGACCACTCGGTGCGTTTCCCAGGTGAGTTCTGTTCAGGCGCCTTGATGTTGACTGTCTCGTCCCACGAAGGTGGGTCGTCGTGCACCGAGGTTCCCGCGATGATCTCGAAGGGGATGCCCATGTGGTAGATCTTGCTGATGCGGCCAGCGTGATAGCCGCTGTTGCGGAACAGTTGCGACATCGTCACAACATCGGGGAGGTTCTTGCGTAGCTTGCCGCTGTTGCCGAGCATGCCGTTGCGGTAGGGATACAGC
Source organism: Verrucomicrobiales bacterium (assembly GCA_047619485.1). Taxonomy (GTDB): domain Bacteria; phylum Verrucomicrobiota; class Verrucomicrobiia; order Verrucomicrobiales; family DEV007; genus JBLHKE01. The sequence continues at coordinate 2,448 of JBLHKE010000747.1, forward strand.
CCAGTCATCAACGAGGCGCGCGAGGCGCCGCATACCGGGTACTGGCAGTGCATATTCTCGAAGCGGACGCCACGTCTGCCAAGTTCGTCGAGCCTGGGCGTCTTGCACTGCGGGTGTCCGAAGCCGCTCAGGGCGGTGTTCAGGTCATCGGCCATCAAAAGGACGACGTTGGGCTTGCGGTCTTGCGCTTGGGACAGGAGCGGGCTGCAGATGACCGCGAGGAACAGGGCGAATAGAAATTTCATGTGGTCGATAGAATTAGCCGAAAGGTGGGCATGTTGCTCACTTTTTTAGAGAAACAGCGGTTTCTCCGGTGGACACGCAAGACCGCCAGGCAAGCCCCCGCGAGATTGAAAGTTCGAATTATGATCAGAATCGCTCTAGGTTGGCGCAATGGGACGAAATAGAAACCACCAGTCACCGAGCGAAGAAGAGCTCTTACTGCAGTCTCTTTCCGGCTCGCGACCGAGCTCGGATAAATCCGCCGAACCTCCGCAGCCCGCTGAGCCACCAAGCGTGGAATCTCAGGGCAGTCTCTACCAGAGCACTTCGAAACGTGGGAAGAAAAATACCAGTCGTGGACGGGTCGATATCATCCGTCAGACGGCGCATCGCGGCGGCAAGGGGGTCACGGTGGTGAAGAATTTCATCGGCATTGGCCTACCTGAGAAGCAGGCCTTGGCCAAAAAAATGCAGAAGGCCTGTGGTGTTGGAGGAACCGTGAAAGATGGCTGCATCGAGATCCAGGGCGAGAACCGAGATGAGGTGAAGCGGATCCTTCTCGAGGCAGGCTTCAATCCAGTGTTTGCCGGAGGCTGAGCGTCGTCTAAATCGTCTTTTGTAAAGCGATTTGGTCGAATAATGACGATTTGACGGGCTTTTTGTTCTTTCTGGTTTATGGATCGGCCCGGCCAACGACTGCCACGAAGGCGTCCACGGCTCCAAAATAAGTAAATACACTAAGAATATGTCCCAAGGAACCATTAAAAAAATCATCGCAGACAAAGGCTTCGGCTTCATCGGAACCGAAGGCGGAGGCGATGACCTTTTCTTTCACCGTAACGGCTGCACCGACTCGTTCGAAGACCTTCGCGAGGGCGACGCCGTCGAATACACCGAAGGCCAAAGCCAAAAAGGCGCCTGCGCTGAGAACGTCAAGCCAGTCTAATAACGACTGACCTAGGGCGGCCAACGCTGCCATCAAAGTTCTCGAAGGAGCCGGCTCGAAAGAGCCGGCTCCTTCCTGTTTTAACGGGCTCCGCCTCGGGGGGCTCAACTCAGCCAAAGGGAGCCTCCGCAGACTTCTCCCGAAGAAGCCCTTAGGGCTTGTCAGTAAATAACTCCTACAATCTGCTGGTTATTTTGGCCATCACCCGCGTTAGCTTCCAACTCAAATAGCCCGCTATCATCGCTGAAATCTGCCTTGGTGCTGGCTAAAAT
>JBLHKE010000748.1:0-3884 GCA_047619485.1 Verrucomicrobiales bacterium
AATCTGATACGTCATCGGCACTGCCATGGCCGGTGCCGGCAGATCATCATCTTCCCAGAGCACCTCACCGGTCTCAAGATCGAGCGCACGAAAAGCTGAATCCATTCCGGCGCCGATGAATATCAGTCCACCGCCGGTGACAATCGGCCCACCAACATTCGGTGAACCCCACGATTCCGGTGTCCTCAGGAATTTAGCGAACGGGTATCGACCGAGCGGTCTCCTCCAGAGATGTTCGCCACTGGCGAGATCGATGGCGACGAGTTCGCCCCAAGGCGGTGCCGTGCAGGGAACGCCCAGCGGCGAGAGAAAGAACTCGCCATCGAGCCTGTAAGGCGTGCCGTTCAGCGGCTTCTGCAGGAACTCGGTAGGCGGGCCCGGCGGGCGCTCCTCGTTGATATCCGCCGGCACAAGACGGGTAATCGACGGAAGATTCTGTGTTTTGACGATCAGCACGCCGGTCGCCGGGTCGATGGCAGCACCTCCCCAATTGCCACCGCCCAGTGCTGACGGCATCTGCACTGATCCTTCTACGCTCGGGGGTGTAAACAGCCCTTCGTAACGCAACTGTTTGAATCGCTTAATGCACGAGCGCTTATCGAAATAGGCGATGCCCCACAGATCTTCTTCGCTCACCTGCTGGCGCGCGAAGGGCTTCGGCAGTACCGGAACAGGCTGTGTAGGCGCAGCCAATTCTCCGGGAACGCTGCTCGGCGGTGCCGGCACCTCTTCGATCGGATGCACCGGTTTCCCCGTGCGACGATCCAGCACAAACACAAATCCGGTTTTGGCAATTTGAACCACGGCCGGGATCACTGTGCTGTCGATCTCAAGATCGACGAGTATCGGCTGTGCTGGCAAATCATAGTCAAATAGGTCGTGGTGAATCGTCTGAAAACTCCAGACGACTTCTCCCGTCGAAGCATCCAGTGCTACCAGTGCGTTGGCATGCGGGATGGGCTCCGATCGAAACACACCGTAGGGGTCAACACTCGGGCTCGTCGTCGGCAGATAAACCAAACCGAGCTCGCTGTCGGTCGCGATGAACGACCAGACATTCGCTCCGCCAGTCTTGTCACTCAGCGATTGCGGAATCGGATTGAACGACCACACCAGTTCCCCTGTTCGCACATCGAATGCCCTGACGATGCCGTCGGCTGCATCCGTCGCCACGTTGTCTGCGACTCCGCTTCCAGTGACGACGAGATCGCCGATGATGGCGGGCGGCGACGTCAGGAACAGTTCTCCCTCACCCAGGTTATCCAGCTCATTGAGATCGATGACACCACCGTCGCCGAAGTCGCGACACAGTTCGCCGGTCAGTGCGTCGATCGCGTAGAGCCTGGCGAAGATATCGGGCTTAATGATCCGCGCTCGACACGGCGCATCGTTGTCCGGCGATGCCTCGTCCACCCACAGGGCAACACCGCGGCAGTTTGCCGCAAACTTCGGCATATCTTCTGGAAGCGTCGCGTAGGCATCGAACGTCCAGCGAACACCACCGTCCTCGGCATCGAGCGCCAACACGCGATTGAGCGGCGTGCAGACAAACAGGGTGTCGTTCCAGAACAGCGGCGTCGCTTGAAACGACGATCCGCCTTCCGCCGCCGACCCCTCAACGACATCGCCGGTATGAACAACCCATGCCCGCTCAAGACCATCAACGTTGGCCGGCGTAATCTGATCGAGTGCCGAGTATTGACCGCCCGATGCCACACCAGCGAAGGAGCTCCAGCCGGTGTTGCGGCTGAGCCGATCGTGGGTCTCGTCTGCATTCACAGCGTTGGCGAGTAATCCCACCAACATCGATACGAGCAGCGGGCCCAACTGGGCCCGCGATTGGCGTCGTCTGCTTCCTCGGCGGTAGAAGATGACGCTGATAATTTCAGAATCTCGCAGGTCGATGTTCAACATGCTCGCGTGGAGCTATAGCCCATTCATGGTGAACTGTAGCTGCCACGTGGGTGGCTCGTTGACGAATCTAATGCCGTTCGGGGCGGCCAGGACCAGGCCGATCTTGGAATACTCCTCATCGGCCAGATTCCGGCCCGACAACGTCGTGCGCCAGCGCCCTGTCGAAGACTCATAGGCGACGTAGGCATTGAAAAGATCGATGGTACCCGAGTCGTTGATCGGCTGATTAGCGGCGTCCGAGAAATACGGGCTTCGATGATTCCAGGTACCGCCGAATAGCAGCGCGCCACGGTTATTCATCGAATACTCATAGTTAAACCCGAGCTGATACTGGTTTTTCGATAGATGCGACAACCGGCCCAGCCCCTGCGTGGCAGCCACTGAGCCCGGATCGAGCTCCTTGTAATCTTCATCCTGTAGCGTCACATGACCGAATATTTCCAGACCATCTGACACCAGTGCGGTCAGTTCTATTTCCAGACCAGCAACATCCACATCGCCGACATTCTGAATCGCCGTGGCACCCATTCCCAGTGTCGATGATTGCTGAATGTCCTCGATCTGGTTTAAGAATACCGCAGTGTTCAGCCGCAGACGCCGGTCGAGCAACTCGATCTTGCCACCGATTTCGTAAGCCCAAACCGTCTCTGGGTCGAACGGCGTGTTGAACTGAGCGGGGCTGGCCACCGTCAGGCCATTGTAACCACCGGTGCGATAGCCCTTGGAAATCGACCCGTACATGAAGGCATCGTCACTGTACTGGTATTCCAAGCCAAGCCGCGGTGTCACGACCGACCAGCTGTCATCGCGATCAACGAAAAACGGGATTCCGGAACCGAAGAATGTATCGATCTGCCCATTCAGGCTTTTTTCGTCCTCTGTCCAGCGTACCCCGGCGGTGAGACCGAGCGCCGGCGTCAAAGCATAGTTGCCCTGAACAAACACCGCCGTTGACTCCGACTCCTGATCGATGATCGTCGGGACCAGTGCGTTAAAGAAAATCACGTCGTCGATCTGCTGCTCAGAGTGCTCCTTAAAAAAATACGCTCCGACGATGTAGTCGAGCCGATCGTCCATCGCGAGACCGCTCCACTGAAATTCCTGAGACAGCTGCCAGGATGAGGCAACGCTGGTTCTGTCGATCAGTGCCAAGAACACGTCCGGCGCTACCTCGACGCCGCCAGTCAGATCGAAACGGAACTCATCATCAACCTCGATGTAGGCGCTGATGGATCGAAAACCATTGTCTCCCAGCGTCCATTCGAGATCGAGCGTTGTGGCTAATTGCTCGGTCAGGCCCGCTGACGGACTGGGCGACTGCACGGTGCGGAAGTCTCCTGTGAGGATCTCCAGCGTATTCGAATCCGTTGCGACCGGTGTGAGACCATCATTGGTGTCATCCGAATAGGAAACGCCCAGCGTGGCCTTGAAGGTATCGCTACCGATGTAAGACAGCTTGGTGCGCAATGAGAGGACCTCGCGAACACCGCGCTTGCCGCCGGTCGCTCTGTTGTCGAGCCAACCCTCGCCCTGATCCCGATACTGCGCCGAGACGGTAGCGGCCAGCGTGTCCTCGATCAGCGAGAAACCACCGCCACCGCGAACCGTAATTTCGTCGAATGAGCCATAAGCGACTGAGCCCTTCGCCCAGGCCTCACCATCCGCCTCCCGCGTGACGATTTTGATCGCCCCGGTCATGGAGTTCCGACCGTACAAGGTGCCCTGGGGGCCACGCAGTACTTCGATCCGTTCAATGTCCACCAGATCGAAGTTCGCAGCCGAAAGCCGGGCATTGTAGACGTCGTCAACGTAGACGCCTACCGCGGATTCTGACGTAACCAGTCCACCGATCTGCTCTCCGGCACCGCGCATATATAGGTTGACCATGCCCGGATTCGCCACACCGGTGTACAGCACGAGATTCGGAACGTTGTCTGCGAGGTCTAGTGTCTCGGTGACCTGAAGCTTCT
>JBLHKE010000749.1:0-3881 GCA_047619485.1 Verrucomicrobiales bacterium
CCGGCGGGCTGCCGATCAAGAGCGGGGAGAAGGTGGCTTTTATGGGGGATTCGATCACGCAGGCTGGCGCGCACCCGGGCGGTTACGTGAGGCTGGTGATCAGCGGATTGGAGGCGGTAGGCATCGAGGCGACGGCAATTCCGGCGGGCATCAGCGGTCACAAGTCCGACCAGATGCTCGGACGGCTCAGGCGCGATGCTTTGGACAAGAGTCCCAACTGGATGACGCTGAGCTGCGGGGTGAATGATGTTTGGCATGGGCCGAACGGTATCTCGCTCGAGCAATACAAGGTCAACATCACCAAGATCGTCGACGAGTGCCAGGCGGCGGGCGTCCAGGTGATGATCCTGACCTCGACCATGATCGGCGAAGACGAGCCGAATGTGAACAACCAGACGCTAGCCGCATACAACGACTTTTTACGGGAACTTGCCAAGGAGAAGAAGTGTCTCCTCGCCGACCTGAACGCCGACATGCAGTCTGGGCTGGAGGCAGCTGGCGGCGGGACCAAGGATAGCAGGCACTTCACCTCAGACGGCGTGCACATGAATCCCGACGGCAACAAGATGATGGCGACGGGTGTGCTCAAGGCATTCGGCTTCAGCGGGGAGCAACTCGCGAAGGCACAGGCGATCTGGGAGCCGGAGCCAAATACTGAGGCCGGATTCGTCCAGCTCTTCGACGGCAAGTCGCTGGAGGGCTGGCATAAGAATCCGCAGAGGATCGGACACGGCACCGGTGGGATCTGGAAGACAGAGGATGGCACGATCACCGGCGCGCAAGATCCACCCGGATCAGGCAACGGCGGGATTCTGCTGACGGACGAAAAGTTTGGCGACTTCGAACTGCGCCTCGAAATCAACCCGGACTGGGGGGTCTGCAGCGGCCTGTTCCTGCGCTCCAATGACACCGGCCAGTGCTTGCAGATGATGGTCGACTACCACGATGGCGGCAACGTCGGACACATCTATGGCGAGGGCACCGGTGGCTTTAATACTAGGCCGTTCGACATCAATGGAGAACTGAACGACGGCAAGCTGGCTGGTCTGAAATTTGTCGGCAAGGAGGAGGCGCCACCGATCACGTATTCGATCTCAGGGGAAGAATACTGCGCGCTCTACAAGGTGAACGAATGGAATGAAGTCAGGGTGCGCTGCGTCGGCGAGTACCCGCGAATCACCACCTGGATCAATGGCGAGATGGTCTGTGATTTCGACGGAGCGACCTACGCTGGTCCCGGATACAACAAGGAGGAAGTGGCAAAAACCTTGGGGCGCGAGGGCAGTATCGCGGTGCAGGTTCACGGCGGCGGCAGCTGGCCGAAGGATGCGAAGTGCCGCTGGAGAAATATCAGAATCAAGAAGCTCTAACAATATAATCAGGCCAATCCTATATTCATCATGAAACTCCGCCTTTTCGTCCTACGCCCGAACCGAATCATGCTGGCGCTGCTCGCCGCAGCCCTCACTGCCGCCCTGCCCGCACGGGCAGACGTGCGACTGCCGCGAGTCTTCTCCGACAACATGATGCTCCAGCGCGACATGCCGGTGCATGTCTGGGGATGGGCAGAGCCGGGCGAGGCGGTGAGTGCCGCGCTCGCGGGGAGTGATGCTTCGACCAAGGCGGATGTCCACGGCGAGTGGTCGCTGGAGCTTCCCGCGCTGAAGGACGGTGAGAATCTTGAGCTGCTGGTGAGCGGCAAGAACAGTCTCACCCTGAAGAACATCATCGTCGGTGATATCTGGGTCTGTTCAGGGCAATCGAACATGGAGATGACACTCGGCGGTTGCCTCGGTGCTGCGGAAGACATCCAGGGGGCGGAGTTGCCGAAGATCCGCCGCATCCGCGTCGAGAAGGTGCAGTCCGGTCAGCCGGAGTCTGACCTGCCAACCCCGAATCAATGGCAAGTGTGTTCGCCGCAGACCGCCGGAGGCTTCACCGCCGTGGGCTTCTACTTCGCCCGCGAGATCCAGCAACAGACCGGCGTGCCGATCGGCATCATTGATTCCAACTGGGGCGGATCTAGAATCGAGCCTTGGACGACGCCCCAGGGCGTTGCCATGATCCCCGAATTGAAAGCCGACTCCGACGGTATCGCGGCCGCGGGCAAGGCTTACCGGGACGGTCTGCTCACCAAACTGGGATCCCTCGAGCGATGGATCGTGCGCACGCGGGCTGAGCTCGACAAGGGGGAGCCAGTCTCGCCCGCCCCCGGCATGCCCGTCCCTCCCGTGCGCGGCTGGAGCGGAATGTACAATGCGATGATCCATCCACTCGCGAAATTTCCCATTAAGGGCGCGCTTTGGTACCAGGGGGAGTCAAACGGCGGCGAGGGTCAGACTTACTACAATAAGATGCACGCGCTCGTCGGCGGCTGGCGCAAAGCCTGGGGCCAGGGTGATTTTCCTTTCCATTGGGTGCAACTCGCGAACTTCCAGAACCCGATTGAGGATCCAGCCGGGGGCAATGGCTGGGCGAAACTTCGCGAGGCCCAGACGCTGGCCCTCGACCTGCCTCACTCCGGCATGGCGGTCATCACCGACACCGTGCCGCTAACCGAGGCAGGGGACATCCACCCGAAGAACAAGTACGATGTCGGTTACCGTCTCGCACGCTGGTCGCTCGGCCAGGATTATGGAAAGACTGAGCACGCCTACTCCGGGCCGCTCTTCAAGGCCATTGAGATCGCAGGCGGCAAGGCTCGGGTGGAATTCGAACACACCGGAGCCGGGCTCATGATCGGCAAGAAGGAGGGCCGCAATCCTGCCGTCGAAGACGCAGAGGGCAAACTCAAGCGCTTTGCGGTCGCCGGTGCCGACCAAAAATGGCATTGGGCCGATGCTGTGATCGAGAACAATGCGGTCGTCGTCTCATCACCCGAGGTGCCTGAACCGGTCGCCGTCCGTTACGCCTTCGAGATGAATCCCGATGGCGCGAACCTCTACAACAAGGACGGTCTTCCCGCTGGCCCGTTCCGCAGCGACGACTGGTAGAGCAGAGGTTGCGACCCAACTTGCCGCCAAGGAGTTCTGTCGCCAGCCCGACTATCTGGACTTTTGCCGAGGGCTTCTATTTAAGTTGGAATTTGCTCTAAAGGGCACCTCCGAAAATCTCATGCGGGCTGGAGCTTGATAAAATCCCCGCTGTCTTCGTTGCTAAAGCGCCCACTATCACCAGATAGCTTAGCGTTTATCGCCTCGCCAGCGGGAATTTTCTCTGCGCCCCATTTCCACAGCAGGTTTCCGGAGGTGCCCTAAACAAAAAAAGAAATGAAACTCCTGACGTTCCTGATTGCTCTGATTGCTCTCGCCCTGCCCGTCGCAGCGGAGCAGTTTCTTTTTCTAGCTGCTAAAGCGGACTCGGACCTAGTCTCGTTTCGCGTCGATCCCGCATCAGGAAAGCTCACCGAACACACCCGCCTAGAACTTCCGGGCGTCGGTGGGCCGATGGCGCTGTCGGCCGATGGCGAGATGCTCTACCTCGAGTCGCACATCAAAGTCGAAGGCGAAGATCGACCGAAGCCGCACATCATCAGCATCGCGATCGAGACCGGTGGATTCAAACTACTTAAGGTCGCGCCGGTTGGGATGCGATCGCCGTCGATCCATGTTGATGCCAGCGGAAGAAATCTGCTCGGCGCGCACTATGGCGAGGGGAAGGTGAGCGTTTGGAAAATTGACGCCAACCGTCACTGCACCGGCGAACTTACGGACGGGCACAGCACTGACAAAACTGCGCATTTCGTCACGACCGATCCCAGTAATCGCTTCGTCTATGTGCCGCACCCCAATCCGAACGCGGTGTTCCAGTTTGCGTTCGATTCTGAAACAGGGAAACTCGCGCCGCTCGATCCTCCTTCTGCCTCCGGTCCTGACGTGGAT
>JBLHKE010000750.1:0-3879 GCA_047619485.1 Verrucomicrobiales bacterium
GTTATTTTGGCCATCACCCGCGTTAGCTTCCAACTCAAATAGCCCGCTATAATCGCTGAAATCTGCCTTGGTGCTGGCTAAAATTCCTGCGCATCTTTGTATGACTTATTTCCTGACAACCCCTAAGGGTGAGCCTCTCTCGTCCCGGTCGAATCGGCGGGTGATGTAGGCAGGTTCGTTGTCGGCAAAGTAAACTAGTCCGTTGGCGGCAGTTTTGATCCCGAATACTTGGCTGGCGAGCTGCCTGCTGACATGCTCGTTGGCCGGAATGTCAGCGGTGAACATCGGGTAGTTCGCTAGCGGGACGGGTTTGAGGATGTAGTCGCCTCGCGTTTCGGTGGGGACGAATTTGTTGCGATCAAGGCGGAGGGATATCTTGTCCTGCACGCCGGAGATCGAGATGCGCCCTGCGGTTTCGCGTAGGATGGTGAGGAATTCTTCCTTACGGAAATCTAACACCGACCAAACGCTGCGCCCGCCCCACAGTTCACGCAGTGCGGTGGCCGAGAAATTGACGCCTACCCTGGTTGGCTGAAGCGTGCATAGGCATCGCCCCTCTGGGAGGAAGTCTGGAGTGTGGTTAGGCATCTTCTTGAACCTCCTTGGCTTCGATGATTTCCAGCACGGTCACAGCGCCAATTGTATCGCTGTGTGAGGTCTTGATGAGACGGGTGAATGCGTCGTCGGGATCGATCTTCAACGCCCGGCATTGCTGGTCTTTGGCAGAGCCCTCGGAAAGTAGCCCGTGGAAGAAGGGAAACAGTTCAGCGCCGAAATAGGGTTCGGGACGCAAGGGCAAGGTCAGGCTGATCGAACACGCATCGGCTGAGGCGAGATAAGCTGAGGCATAAGCGAAGCGGTAAGTGCCGTCGTTGAGCCGTTCGAGTTCGCCCGTTTGCCGCCCGCGCATGTAGACCTGGGCGCGACTCATGAATGATGCGACCTTGCGTCAGAGACAGGGAGGATTGCTCTGGGTTTCACGGACAGTTTGAGCCCGAGTGGATCGAGCACTTTCAGCAAGACATCGAGGGTCGGGTTGCCCTTGCCAGACTCGATGTCACTGACCGTGTGCACGGCAACACCTGCGAGTTTGGCAAAATCCACTTGGCTGATCTCGAGATGCCGGCGGCGCTCTCGCACTTGGTGGGTTTGCCGCACAGGCCGGCGAATCTGTCGCCACACCGGCAAAAAGTATCACTGCACCGCTACCAGTCGAGGAAGCAACTCTCTGTGACACCGTTCTCACAGGTGTCTGCCTCTACTTCTAGACCATTCGCAAGAAGATAGGTAGTTGATGGCCTACCAGGAATTCATTCGTTGGAGGTTTTCTCAATGAATATAGGAACAGCATTAATGTCGAGATCCAATGCCAAAAAACATGCGGCAAAGTCACCAATTTCATCCACGCGTCTAGGAAAATATAGCCGGATTTATACTTCGATGACGCCAACGATGAATCGAAGCTTCGTGTGATGCGGCGGTCGACACAGGCATCCGGTTTCCGCTGCGACCAGTGTAGCGTTTCGATTACTGTGTAGAACTGGTAGCGGGATCGGCTGAATCCTCGAGGGGTTGGCCTTTCAACATCTGCAGGAGACTGTTGCGATCGGCTTTGCTGACCTTGCGGAAATTCTCGAAAGGCACGTGTTTGTCCGGTTGCTTGCGATCGACTCGGATGCCCCAGAGTGGCTGGATGGACTGGGGAAGGGCAGCGTAGCGCAGGTCGCTGATGACTTCGGGATCGTCTGGGTGGCGCGCTAGGAAGTTGTCGGAAAAATGGTCGAAGCGGTCGAGATCTTGGGCGAGCGCGCTGTCGGCCGGGAGTCCGTCGCGCAACCCTTCTAGTGTCAAAACGGGCACTGAGACACCCTCGTAGTAGATGGCTTTGCCGAAGACGCCGGTGCGGATTGCGTCGACGTAGAAGCGGTCGCCGTCACGGTAGATGCTACGCCAGAGAATCAGATTGCCGATCGAGGGCTTAACGGTTGCTTGCTCCATGGCGTGGTGTCCGCGCTGTCTGGCGAGTATCGATTGCAGACTTGATGTGCGTTCTCGCTGCACGACGCCGAGGAACAGGTAGCAGCAAGCAAATGCTAGCCCCGCGCGCAGCCACGCGGGACGTTTTTTGATCACGCCTACGGCGATGGTTGCCAGCAGCGTGAGCGTGAAAATCGGATCGATGATGGAGATGATGTTCCACGCAACGCGTGCGTCCGAGAACGGCCACAGCAAACGTGTTCCGTAGCTGGTGCAGGCGTCGAGCAAGCCGGCGGTGGCATAGCCTGCGAACGAGAACAGATACAGGGTGCGGAACGGTAGCTGCCACCGCTTGCGGGTGATCAACCAGAAGAACCCCGCGCAGACAAGTGCCCCGATCGGAATGAATAGCAGGGAGTGCGAGAAGTGTCGATGGTACTCGATGTTGAGGAGTGGGTCGCTCGCCGACGATATGAAGATGTCCGCGTCCGCGAGCATCCCAGCCGCCCAACTGACGAGCGTGGCCTTGCGGATGTTCGTGCGGTCGGCGCAGAGCGCGCCAGCGACTGCGCCCAGCGCTCCTTGGCTGATTGGATCCATTTTGTCAGCCACCCAAGGGCACGAGGTCGTCTAGCGCAAGTCACACCGCAGCTTGGTGATGCTTGAACGATCGAGTTCTTCGGCCTGCGAACGCGGGGGACAAATCGCCTGCACGGGACAAATCGCCTGCACGGGACAAATCGCCTGCACGCGGCGTCTTGCCCTTTGCTCCTTGGAAGGCCATCTGCGAAATGCATTGGCTTGGCGGCACTTGGCAATCTGCATCGATCGATCGGAGGCTCATCTGTTCGCCCAGTGAGTAAGTAAATCTGCGGTCAAAAATCGAAGCCCAAGCCGATGTCCCAGCTCACACCATCAATTGAGATTGGGTCTCATTTGCAGCTTGACGCGATCCAGAAAAGCCGTGAAAATTCAACCACAGAAGCTCTCTCCCCCTAAGAACATGGCTACCCTCTGCAAACTGGAAAAGAAGCGAAAATCCTCCTGGAAGCAGGATATGCTCTTCATTGAGGCGTGTATCGAGGATCCCAAGTTCGTCTGTCAGAAGTGTTTTCGGGCGGCCAACTGCAAGAAATTCCTCTGCAAAGCGATTCCGGCTTTTCGCAAGACGGGCTGAGCGACTGGCGGGGGTTGAGCTGTTTCACTGAGCCGAGTCCAAAGATCGGGTTGGATACGATTGGCTCCCTGCTGTAACTTCCCACTTTCCTGAACCGTGTCCGAAACTGCCCACCATTCGATCATCGCCCGACCTCACTCGCCGGTGGTCTGGTCATTGCGATTGGTGTGCGCGTTGATGTTGTTTGGACACGGGTGGATGTGCTGGAATGGACAGATGCCTCTGCGCGCCCTGCTCTGGGATGAGGCGCTGTTCGCTGGCGTCGTGGAGGCGTTCTTTGGCATGGAGTGGGGAGCTTGGGCATCTTCTTTTGAGGTTGATGACGGGATCAATGCGGCGATCCGCGTGCAGGCCTGGTTGTTCTTCGCGTTTGCGATCGCCGCCCTGCTGCCCTTGCGCCTGAGAATACTTACATCGATCCACGGGCTGGCCGCCGCCAACCTGGTCTTTCTCGCCTGGTTGAAATACCACGACAGCGGCCTGGGGGTGGCGATGTTCTTCGAGCATGCCTCGCAGTTCCTGATGCCGGTGATCTTGTTGCTCGCGGTTTCGGGCAGGCGCTGGGCGCCGGTCGCGCTGGTGGGCATCGCCGCCACCTTCATCGGGCACGGCATGTTCGCCATCGGAATTCCCGCGGAGATCACCTGGCTCAACCACCCGCGACCGGGAGGTTTTGTGGAGATGACCATGCTCTGCCTAGGCCTCGAGACCGAGGTGGCTGCTGG
>JBLHKE010000751.1:0-3871 GCA_047619485.1 Verrucomicrobiales bacterium
CAACTCACACAATATCACGGGCGAACGGGCATTCGTGTGTGATACGATTCCCTCCTTCATTTCACATCGAACCTCCGTTCACCTAGCAACGAACCCAGGGGCAGATCGATCGCCCAGTCCGCGCGCAACAACTGTGACGACTCCAGTACCAGTTTGATAGCTTCTCCGCGCGGAGATCGCCGGGAAGCAGTGTTGGTGGAGGATTCCGCGCACCATGACACGGATGCGCTCTCGTCACCCGAATGCCTTCGGGCAAACTGTAAATCTGCTGAATATGCCTTCGTGGCCTTATCGCGCCCGGCATGAGCAACTGAGTAAACTCCCGACTTACTGGGCATCGAGAGCTCGGTTCGCGGCGGCGCGCACCATCTCGCTCGGGTCATTGTCCCGCACATCGACGAGGGCTTCGCGGGCGGCGTCTTCAGACTGGAAGGAGGCGAGGGAGGCCGCCGCTGCCGCGCGAACCTCGGGATCGGAGTCGGAGTTTGCGACCCCGATCAATATCTCGGACACCCCGGGAACCCCGGCGGCGTGACGGAGCGACATGACACCCGTCTCACGAACCAGCGGGCTAGGATCAGTGGAGGTGGTGGTGGCGAGCATGGCCACAGTATCGGCTCGTTCGTCGGGAGATTGCGATAGCCTACGGCCGAGGATCTCGGTTGCGGTGCGACGGACATTCTCATCGGAGTCGTCCGAGGCGAGTGTCCGGAGTACCTCGACCTGGTCGGGCCCGAGCGGATTCTGGATCAAGGGTGAGGTCAATCGGAGGCGGACTACTTCCCCCGAACCAGAGAGCGCCTGAAGCAACTCGGTGAGCACCTCGCTCCGCTCCGTATCGCCGCCAGGGATGCGCTTGCTCCAGTGAGCCAATGAGGCAGCCGCCTCGGCTCGGACCTCGTCGTCCGGCTCAGATTCCGCAAGGCGTTCCCGCATCGCATCGCGGGCGTCGGAGAACTCCATCGAATCGCGCAGAACGATGGCCGCCGCCAGCCGGACGGCACCCTCCGAAGAAGAGAAAAGGTTCTTGACGACCTCACGGGTGCTCGAATCCTCGATCGGTCCGCGGACGAAAACCACGAGCCCCGGCGCAGCCTCCACCGAGAAGGGGTGACCATCGCGGTGAAAGATCGGTGGAGCCTCCTCTACGACCATGTTGGAAGCCAGCACGACAGAGCGCTCCAGACCATCCACGGCTCCCAATTGTAGGGCGCGGATGAGGGCGGCCTTGCCTTCCTTCCCAGGGAGTGATCCTAGCACTATTGCTAGAACGCGGCGAAGCGGCGTCCCATTTTCCACATCGGCGAGTGCCCTCTCAAGCCCGCTGATAGTGGAGGGATCACTGATAGTTAGATCCCGGAGAAGGCGCGCCAATGCGATAAGGCGGTCGCGGTCCCCCGACAGGCAGGCGTCCTCGAGGTCACCAAGCACTTTCTGCAATGCCGGGTCTAGATCCGGCTGGGTGACGCTGGCAGAGGGGCGCTCTTGCCGATCCGATCCCTGTGCCTGGACAGCTTGGGAGAGGTTCCCCCCCGCACCAGACACGGAGTCCGATCCACTTCCTGACCATTTCCAGATCAGGATCAGGGCAACGGCCAAGGCCGATAGAAAAGAGAAGACGCGTCGATTCACTGGGAGTCAATAATGCGGGGGAAGAGGGCTCTTTGGAGAGGACAAATTCTACGTCGGATTTGGGAGGGCAGGAGTCTATCAATACTAAGAGTATGATCCTTGGATGAATCGTATGATAGGCGTGAATTTTAACATTGAACCCTCGTTGGAATCTACTATAATTTCTGCAATTCACTTTGTCACTATGAAATCCAAGCTATCCCAACTCACCTGCATTCTAATCGCTCTATTCTTCACCATTGGGGGGGCGCACGCGGGGGGCGTGCGGGTGGTAGTCGGATTCCACGGCAAGACAGACGCAGGGGTCTTCCATCGCTTGGGCGGTATGGCCTCCACCGAACTCAAAGCACTTGGAGCGGTAGCCGGCACGGTTCCGGCAGGTCAGCTCAAAGCCCTGCGCAAGGTGCCGGGTGTGGCCTATGTCGAGGAAGATCTCGTGCGGGAGGCGAGCTTCGAACCAAACGATACCTACTACAATACCACCTTTAGCAAACGCAATGAGAAACGGGGCTACAACGATCAGCGGGATGACTTCGCCCTGATCAATGCGCAGCTCGCCTGGGACACATCCAAGGGCGCTGGCGTCCGCGTTGCCGTTCTCGATACCGGCATCGATCTGACCCACCCCGACTTCTCGGGTCAGGTTCTGGCTACCAGAAACTTCACCGATACTGGGGGCTCCACGGACGTGACCGATACCGAAGGGCACGGCAGCCATACAGCGGGCACGGTCGCAGCCAAAACCAACAACGGCCTCGGGGTTGCGGGAACAGCGGGGGAAGCCACGCTGGCGGTCGGCAAGGTGCTCGGGCCGCAGGGAGGTTACGATTCCTGGGTCGCGAATGGAATGCTCTGGGCCGCTGACCCGAATGGTGGAAACGCTTCGGTCATCAGCATGTCGCTCGGCGGCGAGGGGAGTAGCACGGTTCTGACGAACGCGGCCCTGACTGCTTGGAATGCCGGGGCGCTCTCTGTGGCCGCTTCCGGCAATGATGGCGTGGATGGGAGCAACCACTACCCATCCGCCGACCCGAACGTGATGGCGGTGGCTGCGGTTAGTGAGACTGGTGCCTGGGCGAGTTTCAGCAATTACGGGGCGATCCTTGAGATTGCGGCACCAGGCGTGTCGGTTCTTTCCACATACGATGGAGGCAGCTACGGCTGGGCCAGCGGGACGTCGATGGCGTGCCCGCATGTGGCAGGGGTCGCCGCACTGATCTGGTCAAAATATCCCACCCGTGACAATAGCTTTGTCCACGGTCAGCTCGTCGCCGGTGGCGGCCTTACGGTGACCGCTCCCGACGGTGCTAGTGTACCAATTCTAGATGCGGCGGCCGCACTCGTCGTTGCCACCCCGCTACCGACGGTTTTGATCACCGCACCGTTTCCGAACGACACGATCAAAGGACTCCAGACCATTTCTGCAGACGCCAGTTCTCCAAATGGCGAGGTCGTATACGTCGAGTTCTTCGTCGATGGCGTCTCGCTCGGACAGGTCGATACGGCACCCTACGAGGCATCCTGGGATTCGTCGGAGGGGGCGGATGGTTCGCACACACTCTCAGCAACCGTCCGCGACGTTATTGACGAGACTGGTTCCGACGTGATCGTCGTGATTACTGACAACGTCGACGATCCTCCGGCTGTGGCGATCACCAGTCCTAGTCCAGGCGAGCTGGCCTCCGGGTCACTTTCCATCACCGCGGACGCGTCTGACGACTTGGAGCTTAGCAGCGTCGAATTCTTTGTCGATAATGAACCAGTAGGTTCCGATACCATCGCACCCTACGAGGTAACTTGGAACTCGTCGGGCGCGGATGAGGGACAGCACAACATCTTTGCCATAGCGACTGACAGTTCCAATCAGAGCACGGTGTCCGACAGTGTCTTGATCACCGTTGACAACACGCTGAGCTCACTAGCGGTAACCGGCATCGATCCCAGTACCATCTCGCCGGGGACGACCATCGATGTGACCATCGCAGGCAGCGGGTTCGAGGCGGGCGCTACGGTATTCGCCGAGAACGGCAGTGGCCCGCAACCGGCGTTCTCCAATGTGACGGTTGTCGGTTCGTCTACGATCTCCGCCACCCTCCGTTTGAAAAATGGCGTGTCGCGACGCAATCGCAGCTGGGATGTCCGTGTCACCAACACCTCCGATGGCTCCTCGGCTGTCTTGGCGGGCGGCCTAACGGTGACCCCTTAGGGCTTGTCAGTAAATAACTCCTACAATCTGCTG
>JBLHKE010000752.1:0-3862 GCA_047619485.1 Verrucomicrobiales bacterium
TTTACCCGAAAAATGCTCGCTTCTCGAGATCACCAGAAGACCTGAGCCCGAACGATCGTTACATGGATGAGCAATACTTCCTGGGCACGACCGACCCGGCGACCGCCGACCAACTGGAATTTTGGACGAACGACGGCGCGGCTCCTGGAGTGGACGCCTACGACTCGCACTTCCGGGTGGACTGCGGCGACTACACGCACTGGACGACGTAGGAGAACAGTTCACTGGCGACGGCAGACGCGGTCGAGATGTTCAAGCGTCAGCGCGGGGTGTTCATCAACTCGCGCAACGGCAAGACGAAGGTCGGAGCCTGAACCTGGCCGGTACCGTGGGATGCGGACGCAGCGCCTTAACCGGCCTCGGTGCGCTTGATGAATTCAAGATTGAAAGAGCCGCCGGCTTTGTGCTGGTCGCTCTTTTGCATGCCGAAAGCCGGCCGTTTCTGAAGAGAATCAGGTTCATCGATAGCGAACTCTGGATGGAGGCGAATCGGCTCGCTGGGGGCGTGCGCTTGGGCAAAGGCTCGAATTCGGAAAGCCTTATATTTAATATAAATTGATAATGCGTCTGACGTAATTAGTAAGGCTTATAAAGCACTTGGTAAAATTTTGCGTTCCATGACGAGAGACGAGCGGTTTCTCCTATTCTTCTTCTCAGAAGCTCTTTCAAGTCCGACGTGCAAGACTTCGGTTTGAGTTAGCGATCCGAGCGCTTGTGGCGGCGCTCGGTTTTGGTTTGGCGTCGGTTTGTTCCGCCCAGATCGATGCCGAGATCATTGCCGGTCCGAACGTGATTGTTGATTCGAACGTAATCTCGCCGTCGACCTATGCCCCAGACACCTTTACGGTGCAGGTGAACTACTGCAACAACACGGGATTGCCCATCGACAACATCTATGCGCATATCGGTAACATCGATGGCGGAGGAACGGTGGCCACTCTTGGGATCTACGCTGTGCGGGACAGCGACACCGACATCACGTTCCAGGCTCAGTCGCCGCATCTGACGAACACGGGAGATTACTTGTTCACCCATGCGGCAGCGCTGACCGATTCTAGCCGTTATCTCGGGACGATCGCTCCAAGAGACTGTAAGATCATCGATTGGATGCAGTGTTACCCGCGCGTCAGCAATGACGGCAGCGAACCGGTGTGGGGAGAGACACGCTTGGAGGATGACGATCTACTATGATACCACTGGCAATGGGCTGATCGATGCCGGTGATATTTTAATTGAAACCCACGACGCTGGCACGGGATCACTGGGCGCGGATGCGGACAGCACTTATGCATCTACGAACCTGCCCGATGGCAAGTTCATCGTGGTGGTGGACGCGGTTGACCCGCAGGTATCTGCCGGCTATTCCCTTCCGGACTCATACACCGAAAGCTATGTGATTGACCTCGACGCGGCGGGGGTGAGCGGCACCGCGGTGGATAGCTTCGACAACGACTGGGCGTTCATTCCGGCGTTGACGATTGCGAAGACTGCCGACCCGACCATTTACAAAGAGGGCGAGCTGGTGACCTTTGAGATCGATATCGAGAACCACATGGCGCCGGTTCCACCAAAAGAATCCGAGAATCGGGGATTCGCGCAACGGGCGATTTCCTCGGCCTGGACGAATCCGGCGAACGCGCAGGGCGCTCCTGACCCGAATGGCACGTAGATAAGGCGCACCCTCGCCGAAAAACGCATTGCACAGTAGAAGCTTACAAAAAGCACCAGAGACTGCTGGAGCCGGAACGTAGAACGAACGCCTCGTTCGTTCTGGGAAATCACGGCCCCGCAGGAAGGAGCCAAGATTTCCACGCCTGCAATCCACGCGAGTAGCAGCCAACAGAAAACGATCACCCCGAACGACGCACTTTGTCTGGGGAGCCTGCGAGCGGGAGAGGGTTCGAACTGATGGAATGTTGCGGCTATTGCGCACACGGACGCTCGCGGATCATCGCTCCGCTCGATCCGAACGAACGGAGGCGTTCGTTTTACCGCGACGACATCGACCGATGCCGGATGCCATCCCGATCCCGAGAGATGCAACCGGCTGGCACTCGGGAGAGTGCCGTTAACTACGTGCCATTCGCTCCTGACCTGAGCGGTGAGCAGATTGCACAGCGTGCCCACTTGGTGCTCGATGAGGTGGCCAGCGCCGAAGACTTCGTCTTTTAAGATCTGGTGGACGCGGGGAAGAGTGACGATCCATCGACCGCTAGTCGCACGCTGTTCTACGACGACATCAACGACTGGAGCACCTACTTCGCCTACAATGACATGGGGAGGCTCAGCCCAGCAATCTGGACAAGTGCAGACAACAGCGGTCTGGAGAACGTCGGGGATGCGGTGCTCAGCGGCGACCCGGACGACATGCTAGTGATCATCGAGCCATGTGCCGGGTTCTTCGAGCACAGCAAGGCGCAGGCGGTAGACCTGATGATGGTGGGCATCGTGCGTGAGTGGGACGCTAGCTGATGGGAGCTTTTAGGATGCGTCAGAAACGGCAGTCCCGTCCGTGCATGGCCTGTGCTCCCGACGACACGTCAGACGCCCTTGGATTCCGTTGGCACACTGGCCATCAGGAAATGGGATCGTTTCTGCTGACGCAGCCTAATGGCAACGCTATTCCACCGGCTTCCCGGAGAGGAGGCGCTTGGCCTGTTCGCCGTCTGGCGTCAGCAGCCTGATGTTGCGAAATTCAGCGCGGCTGTTGTTTCCGAATAGGATGGCGGTGCCAACGACGGCGTCCTCTAGGTCTGGTTGATGGAAGTCGTGGATCTTGCGCTTCCTCGAAAAAACCAAAAAGTGGCCATCGACGAAGGCGATCTGGATGTCTGATAATCGCCCGATCCCGACGTCGATTTTTTCGTGGGCAAGGATCTTGCCTTCCTCGTCGCCGAGCTTGCCGTATAGGAGGTTGGCTTCCGGTCCCTGGATGACGCACGAGATGCTGCCGAGTTCTTGGCCATCTTTTTTGGAGAACAGCGCGAATCCGATTCCTGCCTGCTGTTCTTTTTCGATGTCAGGGTCGTGGGCGACCTCGATCTGCATCGCCAGAACCGCGTGGTCGCGCTCGGTGCTTCGGTAGATCGGCTGGTAGCTTTTTCCGATCGTATTGATCTTTAGGTTGCCCTCTTCGACGGAGACCTGCTCGCCCTTCTTGTAGTTCCATTCTTTCAATGGATCATCGCCATCGAGGATGAGTGGCTTCCATCCATTGGTTGAGGAAGGGGTGGTGGGATTGTCGGATGCGGTCAAATCCTCAGATTCTTTGCGCCATTTTTCGAGCACGGTGCGGATCGCTATCGCTCCATCGAGGTCACCGTCCTGGGTGTGTTCGCGGAGGTGTTTCTGGAGGATGGCGGAGACCTCAGCGCGCTTCTTCCCGATCTCAGACTCGGCTTTGCTGCGTAGCTTCTCGCTGTAGTTGTCGAATTTCTCGATCAGCACCGCCGAGGCGAGCGGGATGTCTGATTTTTCTTGGCTGGTGGCAAAGGTGATGGACGCGGCCGCGAGGGCGAGCGCGAGGAGTGGTCTGGCTGGCGATGTCATTCTGTATAGATACGCAGCTGCGGTGTCGAAAATTACAACCAAAGATCCACCAAGCTGGCTTAGAAATTAGGGCTTTGCGGAGTGCTGGATTGCTGGGAGCGTTGGTGGATGATCCGAAAGGCACTTCTTTTTCTCGCGTTGACCAGTGCGGCGATGGCTGCTGATGAGCGTCCGAACATCGTCTTCATCCTCGCTGATGACATGGGCTATGGCGATGTCCAGGCGCTCAACCCGAATTCGAAAATCCCGACGCCGAACCTGAACCGGCTGGCGTCGCAGGGCATGAGTTTTACAGATGCGCACTCGCCCTCGG
>JBLHKE010000753.1:0-3860 GCA_047619485.1 Verrucomicrobiales bacterium
GACACGTTTGTTTCTGGTGGCCTGCCGCACAATATCCGCATCTTCGTTCCGCAGGATGGTCGTGGGGTCACCGCATTGCCGTGGGATATGGATTTTGTGTTCGCCTCCGGCACCAGCGCGTCGATGCTCCCCGGCGCACCAAATCTTAGCCAGGTGATCGCGATTCCGAAATACCGGCGGCTCTACTGGGGGCACGTGCAGGACTTGGTTCGTACGACATTCAACAGCAGCTACATGACACCATGGCTCGCGCACTACGGCGGCGTTGTGAATCAGTCGTTTGGTGGCGGGGCTTCTTACATCGCCTCGCGGGGGAACTACGCGCTCTCTCAGCTGCCGCCGGAGGTTCCATTCTCCGTGACAACCAATGGTGGAGACGATTTCTCAGTCAATGCGACATCCGCTACGATCGAGGGGCAGGGCTGGATCGACATCCGCGAGTTCCGCCTTGCAGGCAGTGGTGAGACGCTCGCCGCCGAGTGGCTCGATGGCGACAGCTGGCGTGTCACGATCCCGTTACTCCGCGGGGAGAACGCGTTCGTGCTCGAGACTTATGACTTCCAAGGCAACTTGATCGATACCCACAGCTTGAACATCACCAGCACGGTGACAACACCAACCCCACCGGAGTTCTTACGCATCACTGAGATCCACTACAACCCGGCGCCACCTACATCTGCCGCGGAACTATTAGTCAGCAACGATTCTGACGACTTCGAGTTCATCGAACTGCAGAATATCGGCGGTGAACCGCTCGATGTCGGCGGCGTTCATGCTGTAGAAGGCATCGACTTCACCTTGGTGGGTGGCACGACGATCGCAGCGGGTGGCTACCTCGTATTGGCGCACAGCCAGGCTGCCTTCGTGGCTCGATATGGCGACGGGATCCCAGTCGCCGGCGAGTTTTCGACATCCAACCTGCGCAACAGCGGGGAAACCCTCGATCTCCGCGATGGTTCGGGCAATGTTATCCATCAGTTTGCCTATGGCGACGGAACTTGGTATCCGGCTACTGATGGAGGTGGTTACTCGCTACACATCAAAGACGCCAACGCGGCGGTTCTCGCATCGTGGGGAACCGCGCAAGCATGGGCAATTTCGGTAGACCTGCACGGCAACCCCGGCGCAGCAAATACGAGCGACGGACCCGATTTTCAACTCTGGCTGGAGCAACACTTCAGCGAGGCCGAACGCAATGACCCATCGATCAGCGGCTCCGACATCGACCTGAATAACGACGGCATGAGCAACTTACTGAAGTACGCTTTCGGCCTCGATCCACGGGCGCAGACTCCTGCCGGTGCCGTGCCCATGATCGCGACTGACGGGGGGCCGTTCCAGTTCAGTTTCCGCCGCTTGAAAGACGCTGGAGATCTCGATTACGTTCCACAATTGTCTACCGATCTTGTTCAGTGGGAAGCGCTCACAACGCAATCGGGTGCGCCCGTCGATAACGGTGATGGCACCGAGACAATCACTTTCCAAGATGACACGCTAGGTTTTCAGAAATTCGGGCGTGTGCGCGTAAGTTTGTCGCAGCCATAGGGCGTATCTATCTACAGACCTTCGACTCCTAGTTATGAACAGAATCTATTTCATCGTACCATTGACCGCGTTTGCGCTCGCATCCGCCCGGGCCGAAGTCGACTTCGACAAAGACGTCAAACCGATCTTTGCAAGCAACTGCTACAAGTGCCACGGCGAGAAGAAACAGAAGGGCGAACTGCGCTTGGATTCACCCGCGATGATCCGCAAGAGCGGAGATTCTGGAGAGCCGGTTTTTCTCGCGGGCAAGGGTGTTGAAAGCCACCTCATTAAGCTCGTCTCTCGCATTGATCCCGACGATGCGATGCCACCTGAGGGCAAGGGGGATCCACTCAGCGAGGCGCAGGTGACGACCCTGCGCACCTGGATCGACGAGGGTGCCAAGATGCCCGGGGACGGGGGTGCCGTGGTGAAGATGACGACCGACCACTGGTCGTTCGAACCGGTCAGCCGCAAGGGGCTCGAAAACAAATCGATCGATGAAATGGTCATCGAGAAAATGGCCACTAAAGGCCTGACACCCTCACTACGCGCCGACCGCCGCACGCTTATCCGGCGGCTGTTCTTAGTCATTCATGGAATGCCGCCGACCTCGGCCGAAGTCGCAGAGTTCCTCGCTGACAAGGCTCCGGAGGATGAGGCGTGGGAGAAACTTGTCGATCGCGCGCTCGCCAGCCCGCGCTACGGCGAGCGGATTGGTCGCAGGTGGCTCGACGTCGTTCGCTTCGCGGAGAGCAATGGGTTCGAGACCAACCGCGAGCGCTTGAATGCGTACCATTTCCGCGACTACGTAATCGATTCGTTCAACCGCGATAAACCCTACGACCAGTTCATCAAAGATCAGATCGCTGGCGATGCGCTCGGTGCAGAGATCGGCACTGGCTTCCTCGTCGCCGGCGCCTATGACATCGTCAAGAGCCCTGACATCAACCTAACATTGATGCAGAGGCAGAACGAACTCGACGACATGGTCAACACCACTGGTACGACTTTCCTCGGCTTAACAATCGGTTGTGCCAGGTGTCATAACCACAAATTTGATCCGATCTCGCAGAAGGATTACTACGCATTCCAGGCGGTGTTCGCCGGCATCAGCTACGGCGACCGATCGATGAAGAAGACGGTTAGTGATGAGGGCAAGCAGGAGGCCGCGAAGTTGCGGATGGAGGTGGCGGTGGCCGAGTCCGGGATCAAACACTTGAAGAAGCTCGCGGCAGCGAACGCCGGCGTTCCAGATTCGAACCTGCGCCCCCCGGTTAACGCGATTTTGAACATCGAGAAATTCGCGCCGACGGAGGCGAAGTTCGTTCGCTTTACGATTCGGAAGGCGAACGCTTCGCAGGTTTGCATCGACGAGTTGATAGTGATCGACGGCGGAGGGAAGAATGTCGCGCTCGGTGCCGTGCCGACCGCTTCGGGTAGTCTGGCGGGAGTTCCGATCCACAAGCTCGAGCACATCAACGACGGCCAGGTCGGCAACAAGAGAAGTTGGATCTGTGATCAGAGTAGTGGCTGGGTGCAACTCGAGTTCGACCAGGCACAGCGCATCGAACGCATCGAATGGGCGCGCGACCGCGATGGTGGATTTGCCGATCGCATTGCGACTGACTACGTGATTGAGGGCTCGCTCGACGGTGAAAACTGGCAGGCGCTCGCCAGTTCTATCGATCGTCAACCCTTCGGCGGGAAGGTCGATCCGAACGCGTTTGTGGCGAAATTGAAGCCCGTAGATGCGGAGGCCGCACGTAAATTGATCGCTGAGATCGCCAAGAAGAACGGCCAGATCACTGCGCTCGAAACGGGCAGCCGGGCGTGGATCGCGAATTTCTCCCAACCCGCCAAAACCCACCGGCTCTACCGCGGCGACCCGATGGCAAAGCGCGAAGAGGTTGCACCAGATGCCCTCGAAGTGATGGGCACGCTCGGGATGAGCGTCGACGAGGTCGAGCAAAATCGACGTGTCAAAGTCGCCGAGTGGATCGCGAACAAAGAGAATCCGCTGACTTCCCGGGTGATGGCGAACCGTCTGTGGCAGTTGGTTTTCGGCACAGGGATCGTCGATACCCCGAGCGATTTTGGTGTCAACGGCACGATGCCGACGCACCCCGAGTTACTCGATTGGTTGGCGGTCGAGTTCATGGAAAACGGTTGGTCGTCCAAAGGGCTGCTGCGGCTGATGTTGACTTCGCAGACCTTCCAGCAATCGAGTGATCCGCGCCCCGCACCAGCGAAGATCGACTCTGGCGGACGCTACCTGTGGCGCTTCCCGCCACGCCGCCTCGAGGCCGAAGCGATCCGTGATTCGATCCTTGCCG
>JBLHKE010000754.1:0-3856 GCA_047619485.1 Verrucomicrobiales bacterium
GCTTTTTCCACTCGACCTCCGGATCGAGGACTCGCAGCCCACCAGACATCCCGAGGTGCAGGATGATGGTGCCACCACCGACTTCGAAGAGCAGGTACTTCCCGCGGCGTCGGGCAGCTAGAAACTCACTGCCAGCAAGACCATCGATCACCTTCGGCACCGGCCAGCGCAAGCGACGCTCGCGGATGTCGATCTCGGTGATCGTCTTGCCGACTAAGTGCGGAGCAACACCACGCAACGTGGTTTCAACTTCAGGAAGTTCGGGCACTACTTCACCTCGTGCCCGGCGTGCAGGATCTTTTCTGGCTTGTCCTTGCCAAATTTGACCGTGAATTTCCCCTTCGAGTAGACCGGCGGCTCGAAGCCCTTTGCCTCGCGCACCGTGTAGAGGATCTCGCCGCTGGCATCTTCCACGACCTGCACCACACCCGCCTCAACGAGTGCTGGCAATTTAGCCACCGGCTTGCGTCCGTCGTTCTCGCGCATGTTGAACTTCACCGGCCAACCGGGGAACTGCGCCTTGTCGCCGTCGGCGATATCCGCGAACCGCGGCCAGCACTCGAACACTACATCGCCAGTCTTCTTGTTGAAACGCGCGATGCCATAGCCGTCTGCGCGTTGGCGTTCGTCTGCGATCTTCGGCGGGTTCGCGTAGGCGAGCATCGAGATCTTGTTACCGAGGCCGTCGAGGAAATCGCCGGTCCACGGCAGCGGACTGTCAGGCACCGGGTTCGGCCCTGCCTTCTCGTCTTCGGGATGCCACCAGCGCCCGTAGATCGTGTTGACCAGCGCCGGGCTGGTGAATGCGTAAGGCGCGTCCCCGAAGCTCTCGACACCGTGCTTGACTACCACCCCCAGGTGCTGGTCACCACAGAGGTGAGTGGCACGGACGCGACGCAGTGCCTTCACCGCCTTGTTGCGCCCGGTCTGCGGCCAAGCATTCGAATCTAGGTCGGCGAGCAGCCGGTTGCCCCTCCCGCCGTGCATGTGCACCGCCCCACAAAATGCGGTCTGCGACAACACGATCTTCAACTCCGCACCAGTCCAGTCCTGCCCCCACTGGTCAAGGAACTTCAGCTGGCGGTCGCCGAGCAATTTCAAGCCTTCGACGTCCACCGCCTTGCGTTCATATTTCGGGTCGTTGATGTGATCTGGACGCGGACCCATCCTCGGGATCTTGCCCTCGGGCCCACTCTTGAACTTGCGGTCTTCCAAAATCGCAAAGTCCAGACCACCGACGTTGAGGCTGGTGAAGTAGACGCCGATCCCGCGCTTGATCGGTGCCGGGTCGACTGGGTCCGGCAGGTGCCAGGTCTGGTGCCGCTGCACCATATTGACATACTTCGGAGGGTAATAAAAACCGCCGGATGGTCCAGAGCTATTGGTCGCCTGCTTGCCGCCCTCGCCCCAGATGTTGGCCTGACCGACATCGTGGTCGTCGGGGATCGTGATCGTCGGACGATCCCTCATGACCTCACGGAATTGCAAACCGAACTGCAGCCACCCCGCCGTGTGCTGCGTGTGGTGATAGGTCTGGTCACCAGCGAAGAACAGCACGTCCGGATCCTGGTTGATCAGGTTGCGCAAGATCTGTGGGCGCTCGCCCGGCGTGCGGCTCGAGTTGCAGGATAGGTTGCCGACGACGATGACGTCTTTCTCGATCGGGTCATGGCGGATAAGCCCCTCGAACATCGCATCTTTCCCATGGAGCACGCGGTACGGCACGTCTCTGGTATTGTCCCAGTTCTCGATACGGAAATGCGCACTCCAACCGAGCTCGATCACCTCCTGTTTGGCAACCTCTTTCCACTCGCCACCGCGATTCAATTCGAGGCGCGCCTCACGCGGCTCCCCCGGCTTAAGTGGGAACAGCTGGGCACTCATCTTCAGAGTGCCGCCCTGGTGGGTGTAGACGGCAAAGGCCACCACTTCATTGCGCGGCACGTCCATGTTGACGATCTGCTTCGGCTTACGCTTGACCTTCCCCTTGCCCTTTGGAGGATTGGGCGCCTTGCCACCTTTCTCCCACCACTTGCCGGTCGCCATCCCATCAAGCTGCGGGAATTTGTCACCGAAAGGTTTCTCTTCTTGAGCCTGCACGAGCCATGCCGCGCAACAGCTGAAAATCAAAGTCATCAAGAGGGTCTTCTTCATGGCGACAATGCTACACGATTCGGCGAAACCCGCCAATGGTTAAGTCCCAGCGGGTCGGGACTTTTCATCTCGACGAATGGAGCGCAAACGCGTTCACACAAAGGCACCAAGACACTAGAATATGAAGCGATGAAAAAGCGCAGAAACGAGTAATCTTTGTGTCTTTGTGTCTTTGTGTCTTCGTGGGAGACTACATCTTTGTCTGTCTGCTTCCTGCCTCAACCCAACGTGAACCAACCGATTCCCCTCTTCACATTTCCACTAGCGCTCTCGCGCGGCTCCAAGATTCTACCGCACTATACCACAGAACTTGCGCATCCCCGGCATCCAGTGCCTACTTGCATTCCCTGGAGATGCTAGAAATCACCCTAAGTTCCCTTGGCTGGACACCCGCGCTCGACGAGGTTTTTAAGAAAGACCACGCCGGCCGCGGGCTCATGCCCGCGCGGGTGTCGCGCAACAGCAAACAGATCTATCACATCCTTTGCGAGGACGGTGAGTTCGTCGCGCGAGTCTCCGGCAACTTCCGCCACCACGCGAGAATCCCATCAGACTACCCGGCAGTCGGCGACTGGGTAGTGATCAAAACACGCCCCGACGACGGCGAGGCCGAAATCCTCGCGCTGCTACCGCGCCGCACCGTCTTCTCGCGCCAGGCGGTCAGCGCCGCCGGTGCCGATTCCCAATCACGTGAACAGGTGCTCGCAACCAACGTTGATGTGGCATTGTTAGTCGCCGCCCTAGACGGCGCGCGCGGTTTCAACCTGCGCCGCCTCGAACGCTACCTGACCTTGGCACGAAACAGCGGTGCCAAACCGGTGCTCATCCTCAACAAGATCGACCTCTGCGACGATCCCGCGCCAGCCATTGCCGCGACCGAAGCGATCGCTGCCGGAGCGCCAGTGCATGCCCTCAGCGCCCTCGATGAAAGCGCGATCGGACCGCTGCGCGAACTCATCGGCGAAGGCACCACCATCGTGCTGCTCGGCCCGTCTGGGATCGGCAAGTCCACGATCATCAACGCCATCGCCGGCGAGGAGATCATGTCCACCGGCGAGGTGCGCGAGTCCGACCACCGCGGCCGCCACACAACCACCTGGAGCGAGCTCAACATCATCGAGCGCGGCGGGATTCTGATCGACACCCCCGGGCTGCGCGATGTGCAACTCTGGACCGATCAGGCCGCCATCGATCAGACCTTCGCCGAGATCCAAAAACTCGCCCTCGAGTGCCGCTTCCGCGACTGCCAGCACCAGAAGGAACCCGGCTGCGCCGTGCGCCAGGCATTGGACGACGACAAACTCGATGCGAAGCGCTTACAGAGCTACTTCAAGCAGACCGCCGAAGCCGCCGAAGCCGAACTGCGCCGCCAGCGCGACGTCAAAAAGAAGCACGCCAAATCAAGACGCACCGGTCGCCGCGGCGGCACCAAAAAGTCATAGTCGGGAAGGATCTCAAACATCTCTCCGCACATGATCGACGAGCTGTGCCGAGCTCGAATGGAACGAGTTTCAGCGGCGCCATTAAGAACCAAGAAGGTGGTGAGAGATTTAGCGGCCTCCCACGGAGTGCAACTCCGTGCTACGCGTGGAGCGATTAAAAAGTAGAACGGAGTTGCACTCCGTGGCTTCTACAAAATCTCACTTCACTCTCTATCTCCCTCCTAGCGTTGGTCAACAGCATGACCCGGTTGAAGCTCTTG
>JBLHKE010000755.1:0-3850 GCA_047619485.1 Verrucomicrobiales bacterium
GTTCCGAGGTGACGCGCCCTCTAGACATATCTCAACTATCTCTTGTGCAAAGCACAGCTTCAAGCGCACCATTATCGACCCGGACGCTGCACCATCCTTAGGTGCCTGATCTCGGACGGGCGTATAACACGAACAATAGACCAATCGAGAAGAACACTAACAATGAGTTTAGCAGATATTGTAAAACGAGGCTGGGATGCGGTGGGTGCCGGAGATTTCGATGCGCTGGTGGCCGACTACGAGGAGGGCATGGTCTTCATCATGCCGGGGCAGACTGATGTCCTTGAGGGACGACAGGCGTTCCGTGCGGCGTTGGATGGCCTTGGGGAGATCCTTCCACCGGGTTTCGAAATCACCGGGCTGCGTCAGATCGAAGGGGAGAACGAAGTCGTGTCGATACTTGAGTGGAAGTCCGAGAAGGTTGACGGTTCCCAATTGTCCGTCCTGTTCAAGTTCAATGGCGACAAGGTCTACGAGGAACGGTGGTTCGTCGATACCGAGCAATGGAAGGACGCATTCTAGTTCTCCAGCCTTCAATGCTGATGTCAGCTTGAAACACGGGGATGGCACTTCGCCGAGCAAACGGAGCGCTAGAGGCGGCATCGGGTTGACGCGACGGTTCTACGTGTATCGAACTCTACTGGGGCTGGAAATGCTGCCGAAGGGAAGCTTACTTGTTTCAGTAAGTCCGATTCAACTCCTCCATCTCCGCATTCGTTGAGTTGGTTCGTCGAGAATGGTGTGTGTGGTCAGGTCTGAGCCAGCCCTTTGACAAGCCCTCTGAGGTCACCGAGAGGGTGATCCGGAACCATCTCCACGAGGATTCCTCGAAGGCGACTCTGAGGAGCGAGACTGCCAATCTCAGGATCGGACCATAATGCCCGTCCCGCGGCGGATCTTGAGTTCGGGCTTCCCATCGATGACAAGCAGTGAAGCAAACGTGTGCCGCATCGTGTGTGGGTTCACCCAAGGTAGCCCACAATTTTCCGTGTGGGTGCTAAATGAGCCACCGCATCTGGGCGTTGGCGGTGGATGGCTTCATCTAGATCCTTTGTGTCGAGCTAGGCCGGGGGCGGGCGAGGTGAGCTTTTCGGGCGTCCTTTCGAACTCGGTTGATACATCCACGAGGAGTGCTTAATCTCGCCAGAGGCATTCTTGAATGTGTTAGCAATCGTCCCTTTGATTCTGCATTTGAACTGGGTCTTCTTTTTCTTCGCTTTTCCGCGATGGGTGGACTGTTTGCAAATTCTCTTCGCAAAACCTCTATCTACGACCTTTTATTTGGGGCTAATAGGTTCGCAAAAGTCTTAAAATCAAGGGTTTTGGGGCCAGTTTGCTTATTTACTATATTAATGGCCGATCCTGTGGTTTCATCACCTCCGCGAATTTTAGGTTTGCGGCTAAAACTGTAAACATGATTGAAGGAAAAGAGTTAGCGCTGGCAGTAGCCAAATATGCCGATAGCAAGCAGGCCGAAGACATTGTGATCTTGGATCTCACTGGTATCTCGACGATCACGGATTTCTTCGTGATCTGCAACGGTGGATCACTGCCGCACCTGAAGGCGATCCGCCGCGGTGTGGCGGACCAACTCTTGACGGAAGAGGGCGTCAGGGATTCGTCGCGAGACGGGTCGCCCGAGAGCCACTGGATGGTTCTCGACTACGGCGACGTGATCCTGCACGTGTTCCACGAGGACAAGCGTGCAAACTACGCGCTCGAGGAACTGTGGTCGGACGCGCCGCGCGTGCCATTCCAGACCGTGGCAGATCAGATGGCAGAGGGCTAGCTAGTCTTCGCGGTAGCCTTCGAGCGTCTCGAGCAAGATCGAGTGGATGCGCTTGCGTTCGCCATCACTGAGGTGGGCGAATTCTTCCGGTGGTGTCTCCGCCTGGAGGATGTGTCTCAGGTTCTTGAAGACGATGTCTTTGAACGGTTTCGGCAAATTGGTGAAGGTGCTGCAGTAGATCATGTAGCTGCAACGATTCTTGAAGAGGTGGCTGAGCAACTGGAGGTCTTTCAATGATTTTCCTTTCGTTGTCTTTTTCGCATTGGCCGCAAAGGCTTCCTGGAATGCCTCACTGCCCTCGACACCAAAGCCCTCGAGCTGGAACTCATCGGTGAACAGTAGTGCCTCGAGCAGGTCCTGGGCTTTGTGGTCGAGCACGGACTGTGTGGTCTCGGTGAACTCGTCGGGCTCGTGATCGAGGAAGTTCGCCAGCACTTGGTTGCGGTGGATCGCCTGGCGCGCGGTGTAGGCGGAGGAGATGATGGCGTTGTAGGCGGTGATCTGGTGCTCGAGGACCATCAGCGAGACGATGTCGCTGTCGTTGCGGATGTAAGGATCGGTGTCGAATAGACCGGACAGGCTCGTCAGGTTGGCGCCTTTCTCCCTGTCCAGATCGGCACTGCCGTCATCTTTTTCGGTTGCGATCTCGTTGCCCATATGGCGCATGTCGCCGTGCTTGCCGGTGACATACCAGCCACCCCAACGTTCCTTGAGCGGGCTGGTGTGTTCGGTGAAGTGCGTGCCTGCCGTGAGGATTGGGAAGCCGCGGTCGTCGGTGAAGAGCGAGCGGATCAGTAGCCCCGGCGTGCGGTTGCGGGTCATGCCGGCGTGGCAGCGGAGGCAGTCGTTGTCGCGGACAATCAGGGATTTCTCCTTGGCGGTGCGCGGGATTTCGAGCAGGTAGAAAATGGGGCCGAGTTCAGGGTCGATCGAAATGATCTCGATGTCTCCTCCCTGCACCCAGCCGATGTAGAACTCGTCCGAGTAGTAGAGTGCACGCGGGCGCCTAGGGGTGATGTGATCGTTCTGCTTGCTGGTCTTCGAAAAGACGAGAACCTGGGTTGCCTCGGGGACATTGAACGTTTTTAGGACACTGCGCAGGAAGGTCTTCTCATTGCCGGAGCGATCGAACTCGAAGGTGCCGGCTGCGATCTGTTTTCTCAATTGGGCGACCGCATCGTTCGGTTCGATCGTCGAGTAACTGATCGGTGGCTCTTCGTAGTCTTCGACCGCAAGCAGTGGCAGCGGAAGAGCAATGAGCAGGGCTGCCCAGATTGGGGGGAAGTTGGTAGCGGACATGTGGCTTAGTCAAGCTACTCCCCCCCGGCGCCCTATTTCACTATTTATCGGGTGTGCTAGGCAGATCCTGTCCCTGGGTGGCGCGTATCTTGTTACTTCAGGTGTTCAATGAAGTATTTCAGGCGGCGGCGTGCCATGTAGGGCGACTCCCCAACGCCATGTCCGGCGCCGGGCACAACGATCATGTCGAAGTCGCGGTCGGACTTGATCAGGGCGTTGACGACTTGCATCGTCGAGGCTGGATCGACGTTGCGATCGAGTTCGCCGACGGTGAGTAGCAATTTGCCGCGGAGTTTATGAGCGTGGGTGACATTCGAGTTCTCGGCGTAGTGTGGACCGACGGTTCCCATCCAGGCCTCGTTCCACCAAATCTTGTCCATGCGGTTGTCGTGGCAGCCGCAATCAGAGACACCGACCTTGTAGAATTCAGGGAAGTTCAGCATCCCGGCGACCGTGCTCTGACCACCGGCGGAACCGCCGAAGATGCCCACCCGTGACAGGTCGAGCTCTGGATGTTGTGCGGCAGCGGCTTTGATCCAGGCGATGCGATCGGGAAACCCGGAGTCCATCAGATTCTGATAGCAGACATCGTGAAATACTTTCGAGCGGAAGTTGGTTCCCATGCCATCGATCTGGACGACGATGAAGCCGTGCTCGGCGAATGATTGGGCGTGGTGAAACGGGCGGAATGATTTGGGCACGAAATGCCCGTGCGGGCCAGCGTAGATCTTCTCGATCACCGGGTATTTTTTCTGCGGGTCA
>JBLHKE010000756.1:0-3844 GCA_047619485.1 Verrucomicrobiales bacterium
CTGGCTCCTCGGCGGCTTCGTCGCGCTGATCGTCTCTGGTTGTGGAAAGTCCGAATCGCCGCCGCCGAAATCGGCAAGCCCTGAGATTGAGACGCCCACGCCCGAAGCGCCGGTCGCGCAGCTGCCGATCGATCTGTCGCCCACCTGGT
Source organism: Verrucomicrobiales bacterium (assembly GCA_047619485.1). GTDB lineage: Bacteria > Verrucomicrobiota > Verrucomicrobiia > Verrucomicrobiales > DEV007 > JBLHKE01. Next base: position 150 of record JBLHKE010000756.1, read on the forward strand.
CGGAGATCGACGATCCGGATTCCGATGGCTGGAGTAGCGAGGTTTTCAGTCGACGTGCCACAGAACAGCTCAAAAATCTTGGCACCCTTTTCTTCGAAGAAGGAGATCCTGGGCCACTGCTAGCGCCAGGGTTCACGACGTCCCAACTCGTTCCTGTCGCAGGTGAGCCGGTCTTCAAGGACGGGCTCGTCGAGGTCGAACGATTTCGCGAAACGGTCATCGGCGAACTTGGCACCAGTCTTTCCACTGTGCGAACACAGCTGGGCGGGGATGGGTCGAGCCGCCATTTCAAGTTCAAGGTAACGCGGGTGGACCCCGGTGAGACCAAGGCCAAAACAGAGCAGTTGTTTTCGCTGTCATACCAGACAGAAAACTCGATCATCGAGATTCACGCTCATTGGGAAGTCGACTGGCTGGTCGCAGGCGAGCAATTGAAAATCGCCAGCATCCGCGTGACCGACCTCGAGCGCTCCACGACCAAGCGGGAAGGGGAGGCGATGTTCGCCGATGTCACCGCCTCCGCCCTCGCTGCGAACGAATGCTACACGACCCAGCTGTCCTTCGGGATGAACCACTGGCTCGGCAGGCTGCCGGTGCGCGCGATGCTGAACCGCTTCGGCACACCCGGCGTCGCGATTGGCGATGTCGACGGTGACGGGCTCGACGATTTGTATCTCTGTCAGGAGCCCGGACTGCCGAATCGCCTTTTCTTGCAGAACCCTGACGGCAGCGCCCGCGAGGTGGCGGCGGAGTGGGGGGTGGATTGGATCGACGACTCGCGCTCCGCCTTGCTGGTCGATCTCGACAACGACGGCGACCAGGACCTCGCCGTCGCCACCTACGGAAACGTCGTGGTCGCGCGCAACGAGGGCGGCAAGCGCTTCACGGCGGTGCGTGCACTGCCGGCGAGTGGCTCGACCGCCTCGCTGGCCGCTGCTGACTACGATGGCGATGGCCATCTCGACCTGTTCGTCTGTGGGTATGTGCAGGACGATAGCGGCGGGTCGATGGGCGCGGCGGCGGCACGATTCGTCTATCACGATGCTAAGAACGGTGCTCCCAACGCGCTGTTTCACAACGATGGCAACCTAGCCTTCAGCGACGTGACGAAGGCTTCCGGCCTCGATCAGAACAACCGCCGCTGGAGCTTTGCCGCCTCGTGGGAGGATTTCGATGACGATGGTGACCAGGATCTCTACGTCGCCAACGACTACGGTCGCAACAATCTCTACCGCAACGATGGTGGAAAGTTTAGCGACATCGCCGCTATGGCAGGCGTCGAAGACAGCGCGTCCGGGATGTCGACTGCGTGGGGAGACTACGACCACGACGGCCGCATGGACGTCTACGTTTCAAACATGTTCTCCGCAGCCGGCAGCCGCATCACCGCGCAGGAGAAATTCAAAGCCGGTGTCAGCGATGAAATTCGCGGTCGATTCCGGCGCTTCGCCCGTGGCAACTCGCTGTTCCGCAACGCCGGTGATGGTCGCTTTGATGATGTGACGCTCGACGCGGGCGTGAACCTCGGCCGCTGGGCATGGGGATCGAACTTCGTCGACCTCAACAACGACTCCTGGCAGGACCTGGTAGTCGCCAATGGCTACTTGTCCGCCGATGGTGACAGCGGCGACTTGTGAAGTTTCTTCTGGCGGCAGGTCGTGCCGAAAACTATCGACTCGCAGGAGGACAACCCAGCAGCGGGCAGCGGCGATGCCCACCGTCAACTCTCGGCGATGATCGATGCTGGCCGTGCCTTCAGCGGGCACGAACGCAACTGTTGCTTTCTAAATAGCGGAGATGGGAGGTTCGCTGACCTGTCCGCCGGCAGTGGTCTTGATTTCCCCGACGATGGTCGCGCGGTGGCGGTGAGCGATTGGGATCAGGACGGCGACCTCGACCTGTGGATCTCCAACAGAAACTCGCCGCGACTGCGCCTGATGCGTAACCAAACCAACACCGGCAACCACTTCGTCGCACTGCGCTTGCTCGGCGACGCTAAGAAAAACAACCGCGATGCCATCGGCGCGCGAGTAGAGGTGAAGCGGCGCGGCGGGCGCGAGGGCGAGCGACTCGTGCAAACCCTGCGCGCCGGCGAGGGCTTCATCTCCCAGTCGAGCAAGTGGCTCCACTTTGGCCTCGGGCGAGGAGACGCGATCGAGCACGTCACGGTGCGCTGGCCAGACGGTAGCGTCGAGAAGTTCTCCGATCTCGAAGTGGATCGGCGCTATCGCATCACCCAAGGGGATCCCGACGCCAAGGCGCTCCCGCAGCGCGCTTCGGGTTCAATCAAGCTCACCGCATCGACACCGTCGCCCGGTCAATCCACCGAGATCGCCCGCATCCCAGCGATCACCCTGGTGCGTGCGCCGAGACTCAATTTCAAACGTAGCGACGGCAGCAAGGCCGGAGTGGGGGAGGGGCGTGCGCTCCTGATCAACCTGTGGGCGACGTGGTGCGTCCCGTGCATTCATGAACTGGGCCAGTTCGGCGACCGCGCTGCCGATCTTCGCGCCGCTGGTGTGGACGTTCTCGCGCTCAACGTCGATGGCATCGGCGCGAACGCAGCATCGGCTTCTGCTGATCCGGCGAAGGTCCTGGCGAAGCTCGGGTTCCCATTTCCATCGACGACCGCGACGGAGCCTCTCGTCACCGCCTTGCAGCAGTACCACGACAGTCTGGTCGGCCTGAACCGTCCGCTCCCGGTCCCGACGAGTTTTCTCGTCGATGCGCAGGGAAGGTTATCGGTGATCTACAAAGGTCCTGTGGCGGTCGACCAGGTGATCGCAGATATGAACCATTCGGCAGGCGATCTAGACGCACGCATGCTCCGATCCACGACGCTTGGTGGATCGCTAATACCATTGCCCGAAGTGCGGCGCAGCAGGATGGAGCACGAGGCTTCGATCCAGTTCCGCTTCGGAGACGTGTTGCGGAACGCCAACGACCTCGACGCTGCAGCCTATCATTACACGGCAGCCCTGAAGCTCGATCCGAATTCAGCACCGAGCGCGACCCAGCTGGGACGGATCTTCCTGGCAAAAAAGGACTGGCCGAATGCTGCGGCCAATTTCGAGATCGCTCTGCGTTTGTCTCCCGACGATGCCGACGGACATCATACCCTGGCCCAATTGCGATCCCGACTCGGTCAGGTGGCGGAGGCTCGCAAGCACTACGATCTCGCCCTAGCCCAGAAGCCGGAACATGTGCTCGCCAACTTCGGATTCGCCGCCTTGCTCGCCGCGCAGGGGGAGGCGGCAAAAGCCGTCACGCATTACAAGAGTGGGCTGGATTCCCAGCCGGGAAACCATGTCGCGGCGAACAACCTCGCCTGGCTTTTTGCCACCCATCCCGATGACACGATCCGCGATCCTGCTGAAGCACTGCGCATTGCTCAGGAAATCAATGCGGCCACTGGAAATAGAGTTGCCAACATTCTCGACACCCTCAGCGCCGCCCAAGCAGCCTCAGGCGAGTTCGATGCCGCCGCTGCCACTGCCGAACAAGCCATTGGAATCGCCAATGCTGCTGGTGACCTGACCTTTGCGGCGGATCTGTCCAAGCGCCTCTTGCTCTACCAAGCTGGAAAGCCATACCTTGAGGGCAAGTAGTGGGTGACATCGATATTTTTTCATACCGCTGACTCGAAATTCTACAAAAGGGCACCTCCGAAAACCTCATGCGGGCTGGAGCTTGAT
>JBLHKE010000757.1:0-3841 GCA_047619485.1 Verrucomicrobiales bacterium
GCATGTCGGCGATCGCATCCTGGCCGGCAGTCGGATCACTACGCTTCGCAGCTGCCTCGAAACGGCCAAGTGCGCGGGGCACTGGTGACCACTGGCCAAGCAAGTTCGCCTCAGCCTCTGCCGCTGGCGTCTCGATCAGGCCGCTATTGCGGTTCATCATCGAAGGCTTCGCCCGAATCTGAAGTTCCGAGTCGAGTTTGAACGCTCCGTTCGTCACGACATACTCACCATCAGACAGCCCAGATTCGACGATAAACCGATCGCCTACACGCGGACCGAGGATGACCTCGCGCCCCTCAAATTTCGGTTCGGGATTCGCGCTCAACCGGACGTAGACGGTCGAGCGCTTGCCTGTCTGGAGAACTGCTTGAGCCGGGATCAGTAGCGGATTTTCATGAAATTTTCCATCACCGGAACGGATGAAACCAAGCTCCTCCGCTGGCACCAGCGCCATCCCACAGATTGGGCAATCTCCCGGTGCGTCCTCGACAATCTCGGGATGCATCGGGCTGATCCATTTTCCGGCGAGCCCCTCATCGATCACGCTGCCGTCTGCAGCCATGCGCGCATCGACCGTCGCCCGGGCAAACATCCCTGGCTTCAGCAGACGTTTCTTGTTGTCGACGTTGACCCGGATTTTAAGAACTCGACGCCGCGGGTCAATCTCTTGGTCGATGTAGGCGATGCGCCCGCTGAAAGTTTCACCGGGGATCGCTTCGACCGTGAACGTAACTTCCTGAGCGTAGGTGAGCCAAGGTAAGTCAGTCTCGTAGGCTTCGAGGTTGAGCCAGATCGACTGCATCCCGGCGACGGAGAACAGCGGTTCTCCCTCTTTGATATAAGCACCTTCAACGACGTGCCGTGCGGTGACCACCCCATCCTGTGGGGAATAGAGTGTGATGTGATCCTCCGGCTGCGCGCTCGACGCGATCATGTCGATTTGCTCTGGCTTGAGTTGGAGTAAGCGCAGACGTTCGCGCGCTGATTTCAACAGTCGCTCCTGCGTCGAGACCGCGTTCTGTGTCCCGCTCTTACGCGCCTCATCCAGCGACTGAGCCGCCTTGATCAAATCCTTTTGCGCCACCAGCAACTCGGGGCTGTAGATCTCCGCCATGTGGAACCCCTTGCGCACCTCGGTGCCGGTGAAGTCGACGAAGAAACGATCGAGGCGTCCACCGATACGTGCGGTCACCGTGGTGATATTCCGCTCATCGTAGGCAAGTCGACCGAAGAGTTCGACATCCACAGCCGCTGGCACCCGCACGACCTCGCTGACCCGAAGGTCCATGAGCGCGGCGGCCTCTGGACTGACCTGGATTTCGCGCAACCCTCCATCTCCGCCCGGTGCTAAGGGGATCAGATCCATGCTGCAGAGCGGGCAGAGCCCAAAATTCGGCTGGCGGATCTGTGGGTGCATCGAGCACGTCCAGACAGTGTCATCTCCGCCGCTGACCTCGTCCACTGACTTGGCCGGCAGTCCGACATACCAACCGACAAGGAAGACGCCAAGAATCATGAGGGGCGGCAATAGCGCCCGACCCGGTAGCTTACCGGCTAGTTTGGTGATTCGCTCGAGTGCTTTCATATCAGTCGGATTGTTAAAGTTTGGTGCCGGTGCTTTTGCGCAGCGCGGCCAGGGCTTTCCCAAGTTCTGCTTCGTTGCCGGCCTGCTGCAGTTGGAACCCGAGCAGCTGCCTCCAAGCGTCAATCGTGTCGACGAATTTTTGTTCCCCAGAGGAGAATCCGGTGAGCACGCCATCGAAGGCCTGCTTTGACTCAGGGATGATCTGTTTCTCAAAAAGCGTGATCAGATCCCCTGCCGCGTTCGCCCGCAGCCAAGCATCTTCGACCTCGTAGCGAAGGCTCGACCGCGCCGCGCCAATCTTCGCTGACGATTCCTCAATCCCAGCCCTCGCCTCATCGAGCATCGCTTTGCGCGGTGCCCTCCAGAGTGGGATCGACACACCAACCGTAGCGAACAGTTGATCGCGCCCGTTTGCGGAAGGTGCCAGACCGCTGTTGGCCACCGCCGCATGCTGGGCACCTAAGAAGAAGTCCGGGTATCCTTCCAACTCAGCTCGCTTCAGCCGGTGGCGGAACGCCTGCAACTCGGCGTCGGCTGCTTTGACGCTAGGGTGTTGCAATTCCGCTGTCGCGATCAACGATTTCAAATCTCGCTTGCTGCTCGAGCGTTGGAATTTTGGAGTCGGCAATGACGAACCAGTCGGTCGGTTGAGCAAGGAGTTAAGTCGCGACCGCGCACTCGCTTCACGCTGATGGGATCCGATCAGAGACTGTTCCAATCGACCCGCCTCGGATGCGAGCCGTAGTTGGTCACTCTGATTTGCCTTGTTGGCGGCGACCGCCGTATCGACCGATTCACGGATCAATTTCAGCGCGTCTTGGTTCTCGCCCGTAATCGAAGTCGTTCTCGCTGCGAGGTAGAGGTTCCAGTAAGCCTGTTCAACTTGGGCGGCGATCGACAGTCGCACCGCTTCGAGTTGGGCGGCTGCCGCTTCGGCGTCCTTGCCAGCAGCCTTTGCCATTTCACGCAGTTTCCCAGGGAACGGCAGCGCCTGCTCGACACCGGCCATCCACTTGACTCGGCCCGCTGCCGTTTCAGCCATCGAACCCGAGGATGCTTTGAATTTTGGATCTGGAAGGGAAGCGACCTGAGGCACCTTGGCCATCATCCGGCGCACCCGTGCCTCTGCCGCATCGATCTCCGGATGATTCTGAAGCGCGACATCGACGAGTTTGCTCAATCCCGCAGCACTGGAGATCTTCGCAGAACTTGTAGCGATCGACACGCGGTTGGATTCATCCGAAGTCACCGCCGGACGCGTCTCCGTCGAGCGGCAACTGGATAATAAAATGGCGATGAGCCCGGTAAAGGACAGCCAATGTAGGAGTGGTGATTTTTTGGAAACCTCCATAGGAAACGGGAAATTTAAATTGAGAATCCCGGCGAAAATTTATTCCGCCGGATGGGAAAAAAAGACTCCACGTGAAATCGTGGAACCGGGAATCAACAAGAGCGACCCCAGACCGTGGGGAAGCATGGCACACCTATATCAAAGCCTCAGCACGCAGAACATCTGCCGAATAGAAGGCGGAGGCGGAAGGTCGAAATCGGGTGCAAGCCCGGCACGCGATACGATCCAATCCCGGGTAGGATCTTCGAACACCATCGGAAAATCAACGACGAGTCCCCCTTCTGTAAGATCTGGAAGCGCGAGCACAGTCGGCGCAATCGTGTTCTTGTTTTTGACACAGGCGCACTGGTGATCCGGGGCATCGCCATCGCTTGAATCAGAATCTGCTGGGGCGGTATTTTTCGCACAACACGCAGGAACCGCGGCTTCTGAAACCACTCCTGACACAGCGCAACAACACGCTGGGAAGGATAGATATCCTACCATTATCAAGATGAAAAAATGAACGAACGCTTTCAAATCTGATGGGTCTTCAAAGAGGAACTTAACATTCTTAGAGGTTTGATCAAATAATTACCACTTCCGCCAATGGGCGTGACGCGCGCCAGCGGTCATCTTAGGAAATCGGAGGCTGACGCCTGTCGGATGTGGGATTTCAGGCAATTGTGGGTGTTTTACTCAGTTTCTAACGGGTTGGATTAACGATTTTGGTCTGAGAATTCTTGCGGAACAAAAGGATCTACACCAATTCAACGCCGCCCCCACCTCAATCCCTCAACAAAATTCTTCGCAGAGATGGCTTTCGAGCACAAACCGGTCAAAAAGTGCTGCCGAAGCTTCAGGGGCGATCAGCTAAGGGCTTGTCAGTAAATAACTCCTAAGGGCACCTCCGAAAACCTCATGCG
>JBLHKE010000758.1:0-3825 GCA_047619485.1 Verrucomicrobiales bacterium
TCGGGTTCGCTGGCTCCCTGTGGCGAATGTTCCCGCACCACACCGACGGCGTCGTCAACCCACTGTGGCCATGGGTCGCCGCGCGCTTCTACGAACCGGGGATGTCCGACCAGGAGTTTTACGTCCGTGGCAAGTGGGTCAACCTGATTATCACTGCGGTTTTTTGCATTCTGTTAGGGCTGATCGCGTCGCGCTACTTCTCACTGCTTGCCACCTGCAACCTGATACTGCTGGTCGGCTTCGGCGCCATGCTGCCGCGCTCGCCCTACTTCCAACCTGAACCGCTTTACTACATCTTCTTCTTCCTCAGCTGGCTGTGCTGCCTGGCACTCCTGAAGAAGAACTCTATCTGGCGCTACTGCCTGCTCGGCGCCCTCGCCGGTGTCGCCTACCTCGCCAAGACCTCGATCCAGCCACTGCTCATCGCCTTCGTAGCGGTCAGTAGCTACCGTTTCCTATTCGGCGCCCTGCCCGCCATCATCCGTAAAGACCACAACCGCCCCGGCAGCGAGTGGTGCTGGCAGACGCATATCATCGGGGTGTTTTTCCTCGTCGTCTTCTTCCTCATGACGGCAGGTCCGCGCCTCTCTTACGCCAACGAACGCTATGGCAGCCCTTTCCACTCCTACCCGAGCTACTGGATGTGGCTCGACGACTTCGACAGCAGCTACCAGTTCATGGGCGACCACCAGGACAAGTCTTCGCTGCGCCGCATTCCTTCGGGCGAGGTACCATCGGCCGGCAACTATTCTAAAAAACACAGTGGCGAACAAGCCGTCAACCGGCTGTCCGAAGGGTTCTGGTTCGTATCGGAGAATTTTGTCTCTCCGAAACGCGCGAGCGAAAAACAGCCAGCCTGGCGACAGCTGCTCGCGGATCGTGGCGCCTACCTCGCCGCCCTGCTCGTCATCATTGGCCTGTTTGCCATCTGGCACCGCTTCCACCGTCCCAAAGCAGAACTGACCGTGCAAAAGCTCCAACCCGAATGGTCGAGTGCGGCACTGTTCATCGTCGGCACAACGATCTTCTACGCGCTCTCCTACGGATGGTATTTGCCGATCGGCAAGGGCGATCGCTTCATGCTCTCACTGTTCCCACCGCTCGTCTTCAGTCTCATCTGGGCGGCTGAAGGCCTAGAAAACCGTTTCCGGGCGCGTGGTGGCAACCGAATTCCAGCGATCGCCTATCGCGTCGCTCACCTAGCCGTATTCCTATGTATCTCACTTAGAATAAGTTACTTGCTCGACAATCCAGAGTTTTACGGGCGATAAATTTATAATATTTTTCATATTTACAATATTTATTGCAAATAAAGTGTGTCTGGGTTAATTTTACCATGATGCGTAACGACACACGCGATTGGAGAATAAAATTAGCTGCCAGCGTCTTCCATTTTCGATTTCAAATTCGGATCTGGTTGGCGCTCAGTGTGATGTTCCCAGCCGTCAGTTTCGCAGCGAGCCCCAGCGACCGCGCTGACGATGAAGCAATCGCGCAACGGTTCGCCAACGAGTTCGCCATCGCCCAAGCTGCAGGCTCAGACCTGACCAGAATCCGCGGCGTGCTTACTGGCATCGAGGAACTCCGCAAGGGCATCCCGGGCAGTGGTCGCTACGCGAACTTGATCTTCCGGGTCGACCGCATTTCGGAGACTAAAGCGAAGACTGCGGCGCGCTACCTTTCATACGATCGCAATATCCTGCACTTCCACCCACCGATCCACTACACCCCCGCCTGGATCAGCGGGGTCGTCGAACGCAAACGCATTCAGCTTGGAGCCGAGCTCAACCACCTACTCGCCGAACGCACCGCCGAGTCCTTCGCCCGCGTGTTCGGTGCCGCGCGTGCAGCTACCGCGCAGCTCAACGTGCACGATGTCGAAAGTGCGATGCAGTTACTCGAGAGAGGCGTCACAGGCCAGGGCGCCCACTCCGGCACGACCTTCCAGTTTGGTGCCGCGCAGCCGAACATCCGCCAGAGGACGAAGCAGCTACTCCTCTTCCATGAGGGGAATCTCCACTTCATCAAAGGCGCGGAACAGATGAGTTCCCAAGAGCTGAGGCAGCGATTGAGGGAGCAACGCCCCGGGCAACTCGCCCAGCAGATCGTCGCCTTCTACAACTCCGCGCAGGCGATCGGCGCCGATTTCGGCAACCCACACACCCCGGGCGACATCGTCGCCAAACTGAGGAGTGGCGTGCGTGCGACCACCCAGCTCGGCATGCAGTTTTTCCGGCTCTCAGCCACCGCGCCCGAAGATGATTGGCGGCGGGCGATCGCCTACTTGCGATTCCAAAACAGGGTGCTGAGCTACTCCCCACCGACCGCTCCCTGAACGGTCCGTATTTTCCGTTTTCATTTTAGGAAACCGAACTAAACTTCCGCGATGGTCCACCTCATCGTCCTCTGCAAGCTCAACGAAAACGTCTCCCAGAAAAACTTGGAAGAGATGTCGCGTTCGGCGCGCAGCCAGCTACTCAAGATCCCGGAAGTCCTAGCGGTACGCTCCGGCAAACGCATCAAGCCAGACAACGAGTGGCCGTATTTCTACTCCGTCGACCTCGAATCGATGGACAAGCTCGAGATGTTCCGCGACGACCCAGTCTTGATCCGCTTTGTCGAAAAGGTGATCAAACCAAACACCTGGACGGTGCAGGAACTCGTCTACGAGCTCGAACCAGGCAAGGACGTGAAGTATTCCTGAACGCGAGCCACCACGAAATCGATCTCCTCGTTGGAGATTGCGAACGGTGGCGAGAAACTGAGTATCTCGCCAACTGGCCCATCGGCCAGCAGGACGATCCCGTCGCGCAGCGCGGACAGCATCATCGCCGCACCGTTGCCGGCACCGACCTCAAGTCCTAACATCAATCCCAAACCACGCACCTCCGCGCCCGTGGCCGCACGCAGTCTTTCCGAAAGGCGTTGCCCGCGTTCGACGACTCCGGCCGCCGTCTCTGGGCGTTCGTGAATCGCCAGCGATTCGAGCGCCATGCGACAGCCGAGAGGGTTGCCGAGAAACGTGCTCGTGTGAATAGCCTCCCCGGTCGAAGGCGGCCAGGCATCCATCACTTCGGCGGCACCGATGCAGGCGGACAGCGGAAACCCGCCCGTCAGCGCCTTGCCGACACAGATGAGATCCGGGTAGACGCCCCAGTGCTCGCAGGCAAACAGTTTTCCGGTACGGTTCAGGCCAGTGTAAATCTCGTCGAAGATCAGCAGCGCCCCATGCTGATCAGCCAGATCTCTCAGGCCCTGCAAGAATCCATCCGGCGGCACGATCTTGCCACCGCGTCCTTGAATCGGCTCGATCAAGATCGCTCCGATCTCACCAGCAGCGAGCGCCGACTCGGCCGCCGCCAAGTCCAGCGGAACCACCGTTCCTAGGTCGGCCAATTGACGCGCGAAAGGTTCTCGAAACTTGTCAAACGCCCCCGCCATCAGCGTCCCGTAGCCGAGCCCGTGATAGCCGCCAGTAAAACTCAGCACGCCCGGTTTTCCCGATCGCAACAGTGCCGTCTTCAGCGCCGCCTCCACGGCCTCGAAGCCCGAGTTGCACAACACGGTCTTCGCATCGCCCAGCCCCCAGCGTTCATAAGTGAGCTCGCTCAATCTCTCACACAGCTGCACCTTCAGTTCTGTCGGGTGCACATCGCCCATCCCGTGGACGAGCGTGTCCACCTGCGCATGCATCGCCTCGCGGAGATCGGCGTTGCCATGCCCGAGACCGGCCACCGCGAACGCGCTTGTCAGATCCACAAAACGATTGCCGTCCGAGTCCCACACGTTCGTCCCCTCAGCGCGCTCCCAGAAGATCGGAAACTC